>JAGCSE010000023.1 GCA_017964325.1 Victivallales bacterium
CCAGTCAGGCAGTTTGGCGAAAACTTTCACATCTTCATTGGCGTCCAGTTTTTCGGCGAACTCACGCTCGATATCGGAATCATAGACGGTGTATTCATAGATCCCTTTGTTGGGCGTGGCGACCATATTCTGATTCAAATACCCCACAAGCTCTTCGCTTTCAAAGAGTTCTTGCGCCCAAATGCCGTCCGCCCCGTTGAGCTTATGGTATTTGATGCCATCGACGATGAATTTCGCCATTACTTCTTTTATGATGGCGACCGCACCGTCGATGAACATCTGCGGATTCTTCCTGAAGTCATCAAGCCGTTTTGAATCAATGAGTATTCTCGCCAGAGAACGCCTTGTAAGATTTGTTTCGTTCTGAAGATAGCTGATGACATCCGGATAATCAAAGTCTTGGAATGTGAACGGCAAGGTGTTGCCTTTCTCATCCGACACGGTGACACCCGCCTGCGTGACATTGATTTTCCCTTTGCCATAAATGTATTTGGGATAGGTGACAACCAGTTTGGATTCGTCCATCAAAGCCTTTGCGCATTCGTCCACGAGTTTTTCAGGGTCGAAATTCACGCGGAACGTCGTCTTGTATTTGATGCGTTCCCACAACGCCTTGAATTCCGGTGAGAGGAAACGCTCCTTATGCAGGCTGATGTGATGGGCGTTGTCTTTGTTCTTGATATTCAACGATCCCGCGATCTTCTTCAAAACGGCATTGATCAGTTGTCGATGGGCGTTTTCCGCTTCTGGATAGACAATGGTGTCGTCACGCAACGCTTCCTTCAGCAAAGCCTGCACAGTGCCCGTTGATGAAATGTAGCCATGGGATTTCAGGAAATCATAGATGTTCCGCGAATGCTCCAATCCAAGATATTCCATCTGTCCATCGGCGTTTTTAATCGTGATGTTTGCGAAGGAATGCTCCTCCACCTGCCCGAATTTGATGTCCTCTTCTTCCTCTATTTCCTTCTGAAGATTGTCCGCGAAATCCGAAAACGATTCATTGGCCATGATGGTCAGCGTGTTGACATCAAGCCCCATGACTCGTTCATAGTCTTGATTGACGCATATACGGAGGCCGCGTCCGATCATTTGCCGCCGCCTCATGTCCGAAGAGATTTCATTCAACGTGCAGATTTGGAAGACGTTGGGATTGTCCCATCCTTCCTTCAATGCGGAATGGGAGAAGATGAATTTCACAGGCGATTCGAATGACAGCAGCAACTTTTTGTCCTTCATGATCAGCTGGTAGCCGCGTTCAGCGTCCGCCTGCCCCGCCGCCGTGGATTCGTTGGTGTTGACGGATACGCCTTTTTTGTCGATGGAGAAATAGCCGTCATGCACTTTCTCCGGCAATGTCGTGGTATCAACATCTTCAAACAGCGTATGATAGGACGGCTTGGCGATGGCCTGCCGATATTCCTCTTCAAACCATACGGCGTATTTACCCTTGCCTGGATTGCCTTTATCATCGTATGTCCGGTAGTTGGAGACACGGTCGATGAAGAAGAGCGTCAACACTTTGATGCCTCTGTTGCGCAGCTCCTTTTCTTTCTCCAAATGCTCTTCAATCGTCTTGCGAATCCGCAACCGTTTGATGTTGTCGTCATCGACACCGCCCAAGACTTTGTCCAGCCGCAACGGCTCCGCCTGATTCAAAAACAGAACATATTCATCGCCCGGTATGCAGCTGATGTCGTCCACGACATAGCCATCGTACATGCCGCGTTTGCCGGATTTCGTGAAAAGATTGTCGTTCCGTTTGACGGTCACTGTCTTTCTGGTCACGACGCCTTTCGCCAAGACGTCGATTTCCAGCCGCGCCGTGACCTCTCCGTTCTTGTTGCCGACGGATACCAATCGTATATACGCCTTGTTGTGGCTGTGCTCCACCTTCAGCCCAGCCACGACAATCTGCTTGACCAGTTTCTGGTCGATGGCATCGACGGAGTCCAACTTGTACATCATGCAGTAGCGGTCTTTCTTGCGGTGTGTCGCGGAATACCGCAACGTGCACAACGGATGGAGCAACGCCAATGCTTCTTTCGCTTTTTCCGTATTGTCAACGCTTTGCGGTTCATCGATGATGACGATTGGATTGCAGGAAGAAATGAAATCGATAGGCCGCCCAAGCATCTTGTCGTGGTAACGATGGATGATGTTTGCCTTTGATTCCTTGGAAGGCTCCGCCGCCACTTTGCGGAAGGCGTCGATGTTGATGATCATGATTTGGATGTTGCTGGAAACAGCGAAGTTGCGGACTTGGTTCAGCTTGTCTGAATCGTAGATGAAATAGTCGAATGGCGTATTGTTGTACTGTGCTTTGAAATGGCTGCCCATCAGCTCCAGCGAACTGTAAACACCTTCCTTGATGGCGATGGACGGTACGACGATGATGAATTTCGTGAAGCCGTAGAGCTTGTTCAATTCGAAAATCGTCCTTAGATAGACATACGTTTTGCCCGTGCCTGTTTCCATCCAAATACTGAAATTGCGCGTCTTCACGATGTCTTCCGGCGATTGTGCCAATCCGTTGCGTAACTGCACGGCATGGACATTCTCCAATATCTCTTCGTCGATGAGCTGCAAGGCATTGCCATAGCCTTGCTCTGCGAAGCTTCCGCCCAGCGTTTGCTGCGGCAGTTGCTTCACAGTAAAATTGCTCTGACAGACATTCTGGCCTTGAAAGATGTCCGTTATCGCTTGTATCGCATCCAGCTGGAACTGCTGGTTGGCATCGAATTTGAATTCTTTTATCTTAGCCATTTTCTTTCTCTCTTGCCTGTGAACGCTTTTTCAGCACAGCTGCTTTTATCTGTTCAGGCCAATCCGCATATTTATCTGCATCGCCATATAAAACATCTAGAATAATATGCAATGTAATTGCAGCTACACTGTGACAATCTTTTTGTTCAAGAGTCTCTCGATTAGGGATATCAACCAAATCAGCTTCAAAATTATATATCCACCATGAATCTAAATTATCATAAATTTGAATTACATTTAAAAGCAATGATATATCGTCTTGAGATAAACCTACAATCAGAACTGAAGAAAGTTCATGGACAATTTCATTACGACGTTTTTCAATTTGTTTTATTTTCTCTACATCTGAATTACTTAGTATCTTTTCATTTTGATACCATTTCAGAGATGCATCGAATATATTCGTGTCCAAAGATCGTACTTCTTGTTTGTATTCTATACTTTCTTTTCTAGATATTTTATTATTTTTAATTGAAATATCAAAACAAAAAAAACCACATAATCTATCGATAATCAAATCTTTTAATGATTCAAAAAACAGAATGAATAAAGCAGAATTTATAATATTTTGTTGAAGAATATCTTTGTTCACCAAATTGGTGAGTTGTCTTATAAATTCTTCTTGTGTATCTTGTATGGACATGTTTGCTCCTCTTTCAATAGAGTAAAACAGCATTACTTGAGGGGTTACTTGAGGGGTTACTTGTGGGGTTACTTGTGAGGTCGGAGGTTCTTTTGAGGCTACTTGAAGGGTTACTTGTGAAGGTGTGGTTAACACCAACGGCTTATTCCTGTCACGAATAAGAGGTGGTTTTATAGGACTCTTTCCAGTTACATGTCGGTTACACCACGGTTACATGTCGGTTACATATTAACACTGTGATAATAAGTAAGTTACATGGTTCTTTGTCGGTTACACCTCAGTTACACTACGGTTACACACTAAGACTATGATAATACGTAAGTTACATGATTATTTGGCGGTTACACCACGGTTACACGGCGGTTACACCACGGTTACACGGCGGTTACACCACGGTTACACGGCGGTTACACCACGGTTACACGGCGGTTATACCACTTCTCTTCGAAAGCTTCCTTTCTTACAAATCACATAATCCTTTCTTACACTTCATGTTATTATATATAAACAACTTAAAGTCATTTTCAAGTTTTTTCTTGCTTTTTCTTATCTTATATCCTTTTACATTGAATACAAGTTATTTATGGATGTTTTCAAGCTCCTTTTCTTTCTTACATCCTTTCTTACAATTCAATCTTTTACACAGCAAGTACTTACGGGTTACTTGAGGGGTTACTTGTGAAGGTGTGGTTAACACCAACGGCTTATTCCTGTCACGAATAAGAGGTGGTTTTTTGGGACTCTTTCCAGTTACATTGCGGTTACACCACGGTTACATGGCGGTTACATACTAAGACTATGATAATACGTAAGTTACATGATTATTTGGCGGTTACACCACGGTTACATGGAAGTTACACACTAAGACTATGATAATACGTAAGTTACATGAGTATTTGGTGGTTACACCACGGTTACATGGCGGTTACACCACGGTTACATGGCGGTTACACCACGGTTACATGGCGGTCATGTATTCTGACATTTCCTTTTGCATGATGGATTATTTTTTTTGCATTCCTCCTGTCCTTTTTGCGTTAAACGCCATCCCAAAACTGTTCTATCATACCAAATCAATTTCTTTCGTCTGGCAAGAATAACAGACAGTAAATTATGAACTTTTTCATTCTTTTCCTTTTGTGACAACCTAGCAGATAAATGTTTCCCCAACAAAGAAATAATATCTGCGCGTCTAGCTTTTTTGTTCAGGCAGATAAACTCAAGAATCTTCTGCGTATAAAAAGCATCGTCAAAGCCTTTATTGCTTAAGTATTCAGGTATTGTCTCTGTTTGCGTTGCGATAGCCGCAGAGGGGAATACGCGAGGATACCTGCCTTCAATCAATTTCCTGCTCCGCAAGCCATCAGCCTCCTCCTTGGTGATGGGTTTTCTTTTTTGAAGCTTATCGAGCAGAATAATGTCGTTCAGATGCAAATCCGGCTGTCTCATTAGCAGATGGGTATAACGTTCGTCCAGAATTTTCCCGTATAAAGTCGCCATGACCATATTTTCTTCTATTTGGTATTCTGGCAAGGGCATAAAACGATTCTTCTGTTTCAAGAACATTCTTCGGATTCCAGAACCAATGGTGTCAATCATTTTCAATTCAGCCATTGCTTCGGTCAGCAGTTTGTTGGGATAGAAACGTGGTCGTTTATTGTCAAATAAGACATTTTCAATCGTTCCAG
This sequence comes from Victivallales bacterium, assembly GCA_017964325.1. The sequence continues at coordinate 5,098 of JAGCSE010000023.1, forward strand.
GAAGAAAATTACCTGCATTTGCGAAGACCACTCTGTCGGGACATTCCGAAACTGTGATAGAACTATTCAGAGAGTAATTTTGGTGAGCGATGCAATTATGAAGTGCCTCACGAAATACCCATTCATCATATTGGTTGATTTCAATAGGAAACAAGGTACCAGATGGAATGGTACGCAAGGTAAGATTGCGAATTTTAGCATAAACTTTATCGACTGCCAGCAGAAATGGAGGACCAAAATGCTTGTAGTCAATATTGTTTTCTTCAGAATCCAATAGATTCCAAGTGATTTTGGCCACAGCCTCATGAAGAAAATGCGTCGATTCCGGTTTTCCAAGCAAAATGATGGCGGTACGGGTAATTTTTCCGTCAATAGCCAATTTGGCCTTGTTCAGGAATGTCATATCGTCCCATTCGGCAATTTCTGGAAAAAAAGCATCATCCTTGTGCTTATCGGAATATCGTTCTCTAGCTACCTTGACAGCTTCGTCATCCAAATCCTTACGGGACGCCTCCAACAAGATTTCCGCCGACCAGTCTTTTCCAACGGTGCGATATATCTGCGCCGCCATTTCAGGAAGTTTTGACAATGGTTGCAATGATTCGCCAACACGTCCGTATGCCTTGCCATTAAAAGCGATAGGTTGTCGATAGGCTGCTTCTAGCTCTAGTACTACAACATTACAATTATTAATAATGCATTTGTAGAATTCCATGGATAATTCAGGACTGATTTGCGTATGCAACCATAAGCGAAGACTCTGATTACCGACTTTTGCTGTGTCTGGATCAAAATGAGTTCCAACTATTCGATGCGTGGCGTCTTCAATACCCCAAATCAGATAACCATTAGGCTGATGTGCGGCACAGGCACAATTGGCAAGTGCTGATGCATACTTGCCAATGCGCTCTGGATCGTCATTCCCATGTTTGAATTCAAACCATGTCTGCTCCGTAGGATAATCCAGCAGTTCCCTAACCAAAACCTCAAGCTCATGATTGGTATATTTGCTCATGGTTTTCACTCCCTAAATCGTCTGGATGGATTTTTCGTCAAAGCCGTTCTGCTTGAGGATCTGCAAGGTGTTCGTCTTCGTGACGTCGTCGAAGCCGTTGTCGCGGAAGACGACCTGCATCGGCACGATGGGATCGTATTCAGTCTTGAATCCGACGATGGCCTCCGCCACGTCGATGGGAATCTTTTCGTCCAGGCAGATAGCCAACGCCCCTTCGCCGACGATATAGACGGTGTTGTCACCGACCTTTTTCTCTTCGATGGGCAACGTCAACGGCAGATTGCATTTCAGCAGGATTTCATATAGCAGATCCTGCGTGGTTCTGCCTGTCAAGACATTGTTGACAGCGGCGAACAGGTCTTCCGCAAGTTTTTCCGGATTCGGATTCCATGGGAGAAGGTTGCTCGTATCCAATTTGAAGACTTTGAAACCCATGTCTTGTGTTTGCGCAAGCAATGGTTTCTCTTCGCGAATCTTCTTCGCCGCACGGCGAATCCGCTCCTTCCCGATTTCGCAGATATTCTTGTAACCAGCCTTCGCCGCTTCCGTATCGTCTGCGCATGGCTCCGGCAACTGCACCATGATGAAATGACGATGTCCGCCATCCTCCGCATTCAACTGCATGACCGCATGGGCTAAAGTAGATGTTCCAGCAAAAAAATCTAAAACAATATCATTATTTTTGCTTGTTAATTGTAATGTACGAGCCAACAATCTTACAGGTTTTGGAAAATCAAAAACAGTTTTTTCGTCAAATAACAATTTAATCTCTTGAGTAGCCTCTTGTGTGTGGCCAACTTCTGAATTTGGCCACCATGTCCACAGATTCTTCCCTTGACGTTCAGATAAATATGTTTTCCTTCGTGGTACACTCTTCCCATCTGCACCAAACCAAAAACGTCCTTCAGCAACTTGTTGCAAATACAGCGGTTCAAGATTTTTCCAACAATGACCTGCAGGAGGCGTATATACTGCACCGCCAGGTGTTGTAATAGTGTACATTTGATTAGGACGATATCCTTGAGCAGTAAAATCTGAAGACACCCATGGGCCACGTGGATCATTGTCTGGATTCTTGAATGCTTTTCTATCCTCTTCAGATAAATCTAGCAAATTTAAAGCAGAATTGACATGATCGATATTTTTTGAAAACATCAATAAATATTCATGTCCTGCGCTTATTATTTTTCTTGCGTCTGGTGAAGTCCTTTTCTGCCATACAATATTCGCTACAAAGTTTTCCTCTCCAAACACTTCATTACAAAGCTTCTTCAGATTATCTTGTTCCGAATCATCAATGGAAATGAAAACAACACCATCATCAGAAAGAAGATTCTGCGCAAGAATCAGGCGTGGATACATCATATTGAGCCAGTCAGTATGATAACGGCCGCTGGTTTCGGGATTGGCGCGGGTGGCGCGACCTTCATCATCGGTCTGTCTTGTAAGTTCTTTGTAGTTACCAATGGAATTACGATAGTTGTCAGGATAAACAAAATCATGTCCTGTGTTGTAAGGCGGATCAAAGTAGATCATTTTAATGGAACTATGATAACCACCCTGCAAGAGTTTGAGCACTTCCAGGTTGTCGCCTTCAATGTAGAGGTTTTCGCTGTCGAACTTGCCAGGCGTCCCATCTGCGCCAACGCTTTCTTCCGAACATGGACGCAAGGTGCCCATGGACCGTTGACGGGCATACTGCCGTGCCGCCTCCTTGCCGTTCCATGTGAATTTATAGTATTCCTGACGGTTTTCGATTTCACCGCCCAGCAGCGACTTCAGCACGTTGAAATCAACCTTCCCCTCCGTCACCGCTTCAGGAAAAATCGCTTTCAACCGTGCGACATTCTCCGCCGTCAAATCCATGCTCATGCCATCCATTTTATTCATATTATTTATCTCTATGGTACAGATTCTTACTTTTTAAGCGTATTTATCGCTTTTTGAACTACTTGTAATAGTTTTGTCATATTTTCTTGTTGCTTTGTACCTTTAGGAAATAGATTGATTGTATCTTTTATAATTTTTTCAAGGTTATTTAAATCATCATTAATCATTTTTAATACGTCTTCTATATTTTTATCATCATAATTAATTTCATTAACTATATCAATAAAACTTGTTTTTGTAGATTTTAAATGTACAAGATTGTTCCATCTCTTTACATTTGCATTAATGATATTTTCATCATCTGATATTATAAGTCCATCATTATCTATAATACTATTTTTTAATATTAGATATAATCCATTAATCGCATGTAAATCTGCTTTGATCTGATATATTATTTTTAAATTTTGTCTATCATTTGTGTAAGGATTACTTAATGAATCATATATTTTGCCTACTTCTGTATGTACATTTACTTGTGTATCCCAAATACTATCTCTTATTTTCTCATTTTCTTTTAAACTATTATTTCCCTTTGTTAATGCTTCATTAGCATTTTTTGTCGCATTATCTGCTTTGATTATAGCATCATCAGCTTGTTTTGTTGCATTATCTGCTTTGATTATAGCATCATCAGCTTGTTTTGTTGCATTATCTGCTTTGATTATAGCATCATCAGCCTGTTTTGATATTTCTGTCACTTGTTTTAATGCTGTTTCCGTTTGAGTAGCTGTTTTTTCAATTTTATCTAAATCTCTTTCATTGAAACGATGTTGGACAAAAGCCACTGTCAATGGAAAACCAATGCCAAAAATAGTAAGCATCGCAACTAAAATGGAAAAACTCTTATGGTAATCCTCTACAACTTCTTGACGTGAAACTAATGCCACTGCTTTTATGATATTTTCAAAATCATCTTTTTTGATGACTGTATAATTTTTTAAAAAATCATCAATTTTCGGTGTTTGAACAGTTGCTGGATCAAGAATTACTTGTTTTTTCGTATTCTCATGGATAATGTTTATCAATTCTTGTATTGATTTTGGCTCTTGAGGTTTTGTGTTAGCCCAAAGCAAATATCCACCGACAAAAAATATAAGAGCAAAGATGATATTGAAATGATTCTTTTTAAACCATTCAATAATTACGTTATTTTTTTTTTCTTCATCCATATCATCAATCCTTATTCGTATCCATTCGCGATTCAAGTTTTCCAACCAATTCGTCCCGATGTTTCATCAGATGTCGGGCCTTGATGTTCAGTTGAACTTGCTTCGACAGTTCAGTCTCCTGTTTAGCCTGAGCGTTGAGGGAAGCCAGTTCATTGTCGATGGCATGGATTTGCTCCATGATCGTCCGACGTTCCTCCGGGCTGATGGCGTCAGGAGAGAAATGTCCTGTAACTTCCGCGGCCTCCAACGTCTCCAGCAGATTAACATAATGCCGATACAGCTCCAGAAAACTGTTTCGAAGAAATTTTCCGTAATCCGCCGCCGTAAAGAAATCCCGCAGGGAGTCCTCCGTATGCCAAGCGGTATGAACGACATGCTCCAAAACCGTCTGCTCCTTGCCGTCGCGGCTCAGCCGTTTTTCCGCCATGGAGAAAGATAATGCAATTATTGGAATGGTATTATGAGAAAGATTGGAGTAAATATCCGCATGGAACTGCTGGTATATTGCTGTATTATCGCAACCGTATTTCTTGCTATTTTTTGAGGAATCGCCCTTTTTTTTTGACGATTCCTCAAAATATAATGTGATATCCGATACTTACTCCGCGACGATCAGTGCGCCGCCGCAGGATTTCATGGAAATCGAATAGGAGCCATCGGCAAGTTTCGTCAACGGGGCGCCGACCGCTTTCACCTTGAAATCGTCGCAACGGAATGTCACGTCGAACGTCTTGTTCGCCGTGTCCTGCGGATCGTCAGCCGCGCAGACCATCAGCGCGTAGGAGCCGTCGGCCTTGCGGGAAACCATCTGGCCGATGATCAATTCAGCGCCGTTCGCCGCCTTGACGTCGCGGAACACGCCTGTGTTCAACGCTTCCAACGGCTTCGTGTTCTGTAGCTTGGCGAGCCACGGCGAATCTGTTTTGAAGCCCACGAAATGCGTGGAGGCGTTGCGGAAACGCATGTATTCGTCGCTCAAGGCGTGCAATTCGGCGTTGACGGTCTTCAACTTGTCGTACTGTTGCGTCTTGTTGCCTTTGTCGTCCAGAACTTGGTTGTGCCACCAGCCGGCCGTGTAGCAGGCCCAGATGATGTTCTCCGCGCCGAAGGCCATAGACGAATAGGCCTGGATGCGCAACTGGTTCTCGCTGATCCATTTTTCAGGTTTGTTGGAATTGACCTGCAGAACGATCCACAGGCTGCGGCCGCTCTTGCGGCAGGCGTCCGCCACGATGCGCAGATTTTCGTAATGGCCCGCCACGGAGGCCGAATACATGTAGAAATCGTAGCAGATGTAGTCCGCGGCGATGTTTTCGCAGTAGCGGTCGATATGCTCCGCGTAGGTCGGCGTGCCCAGCTGGTTGACGGTCTGCTGCGCATTGTTCTTCGCGACGGAGGCGTAGTTCGGATACAAGTTCAAGTACGGGAACTGTTTCGGGAAATTCTTCTCCACGAATTTCAGCACTTCGCCATAGTACGGGAAATCGAGGGCTGACGGCTCGTCACCAGTATCGATGCCCCAGATGGCGGGATGGTCTTTGAACGACGCGGCGCCTTTTTCGTATGCGCTCCACGGATTCTTTTCGCGCATCGTGCCCGCGTTGTCGCCGTCGCCGCCCCACCAGCCAGGCAGGATGCCTGTCACAATCGCACCGACGTTGTATTTCGTGAACAGATCCAACGTTTTCGGATCATTCTGCATGCAGACGACAAAATCGATGCCGCAGTCGGCCAAATCTTTAACATGCGCCTCCGAGCAGGCATACGGTCTCAGAAAATACGTTCCGATGTTCAGACGGTTGCGGTTCATTCTCGTGTTCATTTCTTTGGCTCCTTTTTCTATTAAAGTTGTTGTTTTAGATTCATAAGTTACACTGCAAGAAACACAAAATACCAAACAGCCAGTGAGAGTAAGCGACAGCAAACGATTCATGTGCATGGTGGAATTCCTTTTTCTTGTTATTTCCAAAACTCGTATGTATTTGTTACGGTCACGCGACCGTCTTTCGGCTTGCTCCACTGTTCGAGATTCAGGCGTTGCTCTTCATGCTTCGCGTTCACGTAGCAGAAGTCCATCTGGCTGGCGTCGAACGTGTTGACAACGCCATAACCGGTCGTTCTGTTCACAAAGGCCCATTTGCCGTCCGGTCGGTCGCCATCGCGGAAATAACGGTTCGTGCTTTCCGTTTCAGACAGTTTCACGTCCTCCGACTTGTCGCCATGGAAGATGACAAGAGACGTGTTCTTCAGCAAATCCGTGGCGAACGCGGGATGGATCCGCAAGACCTGCTGGCCTTTGCCGACGAGTTCGCTCGTGACTTTGAAGCCTGCGCGATCCGGCAGCAACTCGACACGGCGCGTCAGAGTCTTGCCGTCTCCAAGTGACGCTTTCATCGTGACATGCGATGCATCCCGCTCCGTCACGTCATAGACCTCCTGCCAGCCGGACGACTGGTATTGGGCGGAACTGTACTCCTCATAGCCGTCGTGAAGCGGATCATAGCCTTTCGTGTCGTCGCCGAAGATTTTCATCATCTCGCGACCTTTCGTATCGACACAGCTCCAGACGCGGCCACCCATGGACGGGATGACCGTCACGCTTCCATGGGCGTTGGACAGTTTCACAAGTTCGATTTCCTTCTGGCCGGTTACCGCTTTCGATTTCAGCCATACCATGTATTGATCATGGTTGCCGCCTTCGCGGATGGATGTCAGTTTGACGGCCGCCGCCGCTGTTTCGAACCGCTTCGCGATGGCAGCGCAGTCCGTGGAACTTGTGGCGATCAACTTGTCGCCACGCAACGCATAGCGTGATGTGGCCAGTTGCAACTTCGTGTACCACAATGGCATGTGGGCGACGGCGGCACGGCGTGCGAACGTCTCGTCGCCCGCCGCGGCCTGTTCCGCCAATTCCAGCATGGCGTCCGCAACGGCCAGTTTCACCTTGTCGTTCAGATAGACGGACGGATGCGCGTAGATGCGGACATGGGGGCTGGTCGGCTTGCAGAGCCAGTCGTGCATGTAGTTGATGTATTCACGGATGTACGGCGCGGCGGGGCCGTAATACGCATCCGTGAATTCACGGATGCCTTTCTCGACGTCGAAATCGCTGTCCCACAACAGCTTGGCGATGAGATAAGGGCGCAGGTCCTGAAATTCGCCGCCCTTTGTAAAGGCGTTGCCCTGTTCGAACAGGCCGCGGACACCCCACTTCTGGTAGAATTTCACGTTCTTCTTGAGCGTCCGCAGGTTCGGGAAGGGCTGCGTGCTGTGCGCGAAATTGATCGAATAGTCCCAAACGGACAGATATGGCGCGATTTTCGACCAGTCTTCGATATCCTTCACGAAGGAGCGGTTGAATTCGCATTCGTCCAGCCCGTGCGCGAAGCAACATTCGATGGAGCAGAGCCGCACGATCACGTTATGAGCGGGCCTTACAAATTTCGGCGCTTTCCGCGTGTATTGATAGGCCAACGTGTCGATTTTCACCGTTGGAAACTCCTTTTCGACTTCCGCCGCGATGGCATTCACGAAATGAAGCAGGGGGCCCGCCTGGCTGCCTTCTTTCTCTGCAAGTGCCGTGCAGTTTTCGCATTCGCAGTAGTTCCGCCAGTCGTTCTGCGAGACGCTGACGGCGAACGGCAGTTTCTGCGAATGGCGCAGCCAATCCAGAACCGTCTCCGTCGCAATGCGTTTCACATCCGGATTCGTCAGACATAGCTGTGTGCGGTCTAGGAGACGTTTCCCTTTTACCAAAGAATAATATTCGGGATGCGTCGCGCCGTATTTGGAAAGCGGCACCAATGAATTGAAGGTATGGACCCATCCGCGGTACATGTAGTTGCCGCCCCATTCGTCGCGATCCATGTCCATGGCGCTCAACTTCAGCGGGACGATCATCTCCGGATTGCGGAAAATGTGGATGTAGCTTGTGCGGCGATAGTCGAAGGGCGGAACATGGATTTTCTTCAACGGCGCGACGTCGATGACGTCTTTCTTCGGGAAGACGATGCAATCGTCCGTGAACCAACGCCATCCAAGTCGCTCTTCCAGAAAATCATAGACGGCGTAGAGGACGCCGCGCTGTCCGCCGCCGAGCAGCAGACCGTCAGGCCGCAGCTCCACATGGATGCCGTCGAAACGCAATTTTTCGTAATCGACGGGCCATGCGGCACGTTTCGCTTCGGGAACGCGTCCGATGTAAATCGGCTGTTTTCCGTCAGTTGCGTCGCTATCGACGATTGGCAAAAGCTGTCTCGTCTGGCGTTCCAGACGCATCTGAAGCTCTTCACAAGCTTTTTTTTCCGACGGCGTCGCGTCAACGGGCCGCACGATGACCCACTGTTCCAAAGGCTTGCCAACCAACGAGATCCGGCATTGCCCATATTCGGAAAGCCATTTTTCAACAGTTTCGATGGCGTCGTCCACGCTGTCTCCCGCCTTCGCAAGCCATTCACGGCCAGGCAGTTTGGACTGCTCTTCTGCAAACGCCTTGATTTGGTCGCGCATCTTCAGCAGCGTCTCTAGACGCGCCTTGCTCTCCGCCCATGTGCCGTTGGGGACGTTCATGTCGCCCGCGAGACATTGCAAATGCCTGGCGTTCTTTCCCTTGTAGGCTTTCAAGCCTTTGAGGCAAGCGTCCAGCCGCTTCTCGGCGGGAACGTCCTTCAGCAGTTCTGCCATGCGCAGATGCGCGTCAGGAAAGTCATAGCAGCCGGCAGCGAGCATTCCGATAACATGCTCCATTTTATCGTCTTCCGATGTGGCGCGCTGCGCCATCAGACAGTGGAACTCCGCCACTTCGCGGCGGTCATTCGGATCGATTGCCGCCCATGCCGCCTGCGAATCGCCATGGTCTAGATGCCAACGCATGAGCAACTGGCGTTCATGCGATGTCTTGTTCGACTTGGCTTCAATCCGCTTCACTGTTTCCTCTGGTGACGCGATTTCCACCATCGACATGTCATCGACGAACGCTTCGCCTGGACCGCCATCCAAACACGTCAACGGCATGACGGTGATCGTGTCTTGAATGGTGAAAATCCGCCGTTTGACAAACGTCCAATCCTTCATGTCTTTCACGACAGGATGCGGATCGCCTGCGCCGAACCAACCATAGCAATTATAATTATAGGTATAGAGCGCCAACGCGTTGCCCTGTTCACCCTTCACGTAGGCGGACAATTCATACGTGGCATACCGCTTCACGTTGATTTGGCGCAGGTTGATGCTTTTCCAATGGATTTTCGTGTCCGATTGCAGATGGCCACAGTTGCCGCTGCGGCCGCCTGGCACGCCGTTTGCTTTAAAGCCGCCGTCAACCCACAAGTTTTCGGCTTGCTGACCGAAAACCAACGTCCCAAAAAGAACCGCCAGAAGGAATATGCGTTTGTCCATCATTCTCCTACCATGTCGTTTAAATGAAAACGGACACGCTTTGGCGTGTCCGTATCATCGATTAATCGTTGAACAAAATCTTCGTGATTCCGCAGAGGTCCGTAAAGCGGTCGAAACGACCATATCCGCCCGATTTTTCAATGCCCTTCGGGTTGTGTGAATCCGTGCCGATGGAGAACGTGCAGCCGGTCTCGCGGGCGAGCGTCATCATGCGGACGTATTCGGGCGAGAACTTGTCGTCGCCGATGCCGTCGTCGGCTGTGATCGGCGCGATTGCGCAGGTGTTGATTTCAATCGCGCAGTTCGCCTGCTTCGCCGCCATGAAGCATTCGATGTATTCGTTGTCCGTGATCATCGACTGGATGAGACGCGGCATTTCGGGTGTCCAGCCCATCGCGTGGAACGGATGGACGACGGCCGTCGCCATGCCAAGCTCCATGACTTCCATGAAACGGCGGATCATCAGCTCCTTGATGCCCTGCGGATCATTCAAATCGGCAGGCCGCGTGAAGCCTTTCATGTGGAAATGGTCTGGCGGAATCAGCACGTAATCAAAAACGGACATCGCCTCGCGGCTCAACGCAACATGCTTGCCGCCAAGGAATTCCGTTTCGCAACCGAAGAGGATCTTCAAGCCGCCGCATTGCTCCTGGCATTCGGGCCCTTTCAGAAGTTCCTTCAACTGAAGCACATGCTCGACATCCTGCGGCGCGTACCATTTCGAAGAGCCTGGAACCGCCTTGTCCCATAGATGGTCTGAAAAACCCAATGTCTTGATTCCAAAAGATTTGCAAATGCGCATGAAATCCTGTGGATAGGAATCGCGGGCCGCGCAAGCGGATAAAAACGTATGAGTATGGATGTCGCTTGTGATTTTCATTGTGTTTTCCTTCTATATATCATTTGTTATAAATGAGTTATATCTCGAAATCTAGTTTATTTGCCGACCGCCAGACGCAATGCGAACTTCTCCGGCAACCCTGCCGCCCGAATCTTCTCCTGTGTTGGTTTCACATCATACTGAACACGCGCAATCGACAATGCGTGTTCTTCGTATTCATAGAAAACAACACAAGCCCGCGGATCACCATCACGCGGCTGACCGACGGACCCCACGTTCACCAGCACTTTCGCATCCGGCTTGATGGTCTGTTTGCGGATGTAATCGACATACGGCAGCTCCTCCCCGCGGTCGATGCCGATCAGCGGCGAATGGCTGTGGCCGCAGAAGCAGAGAGGATACTGCTGGTATTCAAAATTTAGCTTGATAGTCTCCTCGTCACGGCAATAATTATAATGATTGGGCGTATTCGAGCCATGAATTAGGTTAAAATCATCGTCGTCGGAAGCAATGGATTCGGGGAGCTTCGCCAGCCAGTCGATGTCATCGAACGACAACTGCGTCTGCGTCCATTCGATGGATGTCTTTATGTCGTCACGGAGGCGTTTCGTGATATCCGCCTCAAACAACATGGAGCAATAGTCGTCATGGTTCCCCTTAATGGTGGGGATTTCGCGGGAACGAATGATGTCGATGCATTCCTTCGGATTCGGACCGTATCCAACGACATCGCCAAGACAGATGATCATGTCTGTGCCAATTTCGTCAGTCTTTGCCAGCACGGCATTTAGAGCTTCCAGATTCGCATGGATGTCACTGATGAACGCGATTCTTGTCATAATGGTTTCCTCTTTGCCCCGAAGGCGTTGCGACTTATTTCCTTTTCCATTCACAATACGGCGTATCCGCCAATCGCTGGTTTCCGTAACGGCTGTCCGCCGTCACGTCCTCTCCCGCCCAGACTGGCTTTTCAAATTTTACATCTGCGCTATCCAGCTCTATTTCCGCCACGACGAGCCCTTCGTTCGCACCGAAAAACTCGTCCACCTCCCAACAATGGCCTGCGTAATCCACATAATGGCGCACTTTTTCCACGACACGTCCGCCGCAAAACTCCGTCATCATCGTCTCCGCATCCTCCAACGGTATCGGATATTCAAATTCATAACGGCTGATGCCGCTCGCCAACTTTTTGGATTTGATGGTCAGTTTCGCCGACATCCCATCCAAAATCCGCACCCGCACATTATAGCCATCCGCCTTCGCAAAATAGCCCTGTCGTATGCGGACATGGCGCGTCGCCTGTGACCGCCATCCGTCGTCCTTTGGCAGGAATTTGAGCTCCGTTTCAATCATTGCGTTTCACCGGCCACTGTTGCTTTTACCTTATTATATATCCCCACAAGCGATTGCGCCACCGTTTCCCATGAATATGCTTCGACATCTTCGGCGGCCTGCTTTACCAAAGCCTCTTTGAGCCCTTCTGTTGCAAAAAGCCGGTCGTATGTAGCCAATAGCGATTCGTCATTGCCCTGCACGAATTTAAGCCCGTTCACACCGTCTTTTATCAATAGGCCCAAGCCACCTATGTCCGAACCGATGACGGGAATGCCTGCGCTCCACGCTTCCAATACAACGATACCAAATGGCTCATGTTGCGATGGCAGTACAAAGACGTCCGCCTCCTTATACGCCGCAATGAGCAACGGGTCGTCGGGAGATAGGCCTGGAATGACTGTCAGATGTTCCGACACACCCATCTTACGAGCCTGAAGACGGATTTCCTCTTCATACCATTTTGCCGTAATAGGGCCAATCAGAAGTACATGCACATTATCACCACGTTTCCGCAAATCTCCTAGCAACTGTACCAACTGCAACTGATTCTTTTGGTAGTCAATGCGTGAAACACATAAAATCAAGCGGTCATCTTTGGGAATCTTCCACAATTCACGACAATCTGGAAGTTCCGCTTGCAGACGATTGAATTTTTTCGTATCAACACCATTCGGAAGATAGATGACAAGTTTATCCGGATATTTTTCCGATAACTTGTTGTATTCATTCCGCCCTACACAGATGACACCGTCCACACCTGCCATTAAATCCTTCGACCAGCCAAGCAGACGCTCTATAATACCGCCATACGGCAACTTATGCGCCGTCGGCGCAATCAGCTCCTGCATTTCTTTCTGCGGAATGTCCACAAAGCCACCATGAAGGCTCATGACACAGGGGATTCCCTTCTTCTTCGCCACTCCGATGCCCATTTCCGCTATTCTTGCGCCCGAATGAACATGAATTATGTCAAAATCATTATCTAGCAAATACTTGTACAATTTGAATGAAAATGGATTGCCGCCTTTTTTATCCATTTCACGGCGGGCGTGTTCAGGCAATGGAAAATATGGATAAAAATATGGAAAACGGCGCACCGTTATTCCATTGCGTGTCTCCACGCCGTCCTTGTCCAAGGCGGATGTGGACAATATTTCCGACTCTACGCCGAGCTTTTTCAGCGTCAATGCGCTGTTCCATATCACGTTTTCAGTTCCGCCCCACTCCTGAAACACAAACCGCCTGACGACATGCGCGATTTTCATGCGCTCCTCCTAGCCTTCAAATAATCCCGACATCCCCTCCGATGAGTGAATGTCTGGATGTACCGCCGTATCGGAGACATCAGCAACTCATTGAAAGCACCATGCTTAAACAAATAAACATAGTCTCGCAGACATTCCATGGCAAAACGGCGACAACAAGCCCACAGCGATGGAATCATGCCATAAATCCGTCCATCCGCAAAACCTTCATTGTAAAATCTCACCCACAATTGGCGAATCGTGTAATTGTGTGAATGCTTCACCATTGCCTCTTGGCAATAGACAATTTTCTCACCGCGCTGGCGGCTGTGCCATGCCCATTCGACATCTTCGGAATATTGGATCCCTTCATCAAAGGGATAGTCGAGCAAGGCTTGGCGACGAATGGCGGAACTCGCTAAAGAAAAGAAATTCAACCATTTGGAAGCAATTTTTCCATCTCCAAATGCACGCTCCGAATCTTTGCGAACCAACGCCTGAGCGTTGTCACGCGGCAATTGGTTGCCATAGACCGCCACAACGGATTCATCTGCCAACATCGGAGCAAGCAGTTGGGAAAGATAGTCATGGCGACACGGCACCGCATCCGCATTGTTGAAGACGACAATATCACCGTGACATTTTTGAATCGCACGATTCAACGTCTTCCCAGGCACATACCGTCCTTCGGGTCTTTCCAGACGGATGACATTTGAGACGGCGGCTATAGCCTCCGCCGTCCCGTCAGTCGAGGCATCGTCACAGGATATGATTTCAAAATCATGAAAATCCTGAGCTAGCAACTCTTTCAATGTGTCGGAAATAAACTCGACGTCATTGTGTGAGCGAATGACGATGCTGACCTTCGGCATAATGCTTTGACGTTGACAATCCGTTATTTGAACGATGCTACCGCCGTCTCGACATCATCGTAGATATCGAAAATACGATAGACTTTTGTGATATCGAAAACAACACGCGGCTTGGCTTGCAAGCAGGCGATTTTCAACTGCCCCCCCTGCTGGGTGATTTCCTGATGGCCGAAAACAATCGCACCAAGTCCCGTACTGTCAATGAAATTCATATTCGACAAATCCAGCAGTATCTGCTTGCTGGTTTTGGCGGAGTTCCTCAGAAGCTGCTTGAATTCCTCTGCGCTACCGGCGACTAGACGTCCCGTTACCGATATTTTCAACACATTGCCGATTTGTTCTGTGCTGGTTTCCATTAAATGTCTTCTCCTACTACGCTGTCAACTGCATGGCCTTCGCTCTGGATAGTCCATGACGTTGATTTTACTATACACATTTATGCACTATAATATTAATTTAATGCCTATGATTAAATAATCAAACGAATCCATCCCATCGAAAGGTTCTACAAATGTCCATTTCCATCAAAATCTGCATGGCCGAAGGCTGCGACGACCTCTTTCCCAAGAAAGCCCATGAAGACGACGCCGCATTCGACCTCCGCTCCAGGACGGAACTCACCATCCCTAGTGGAAAAATCATGCTTGTCCCAACTGGCATTTTCATGGAACTGCCTGTCGGCTACGAAGCGCAAGTCCGTCCACGCAGCGGACTTGCACTCAAACACGGCATCACCGTCCTCAACACCCCTGGCACAATCGACGCGGGCTACCGCGGCGAAGTCGGCGTCATTCTCATCAACGCAGGAGAAAATGATTTCGCCGTCGCGCGCGGCGATCGCATCGCCCAGATGGTTGTCCAGCAGCTGACGGACGTCCAGCTCGTTTCCGTAGATGCTCTTTCCGAAACTACCCGCGGGGCAGGCGGCTTCGGCTCAACTGGCGTCAAAAACAATTAAAAACAAACAAATTAGAACAACGGAGTGCCTGGTTGGGACGCGGCATCACCAGTTGCTCCGCGCGTCAAAACTTCACGTGAATAGAAATGCTTTTGGGCTGAAATCGCGTATAGCTTGTTTGGTTCTTTGTCTAGAAAGCCGATAAGCATTGGAACTTCCTTGTCAGGTAACGGGAGGATGCAGTTGCAATGCCCTTCCCATGAGAATGTTTGGATGCCAAGAGCCGTCGCCGCATAGAGACGGTCATGTTCATCGACGCAGATAGATGAAGCTCCCACATATTCGGCGTGATCCGCAATATGCAGGCGTGCAAAATGATACATATCATGAAGACTTCCATCTTCATAGATTCTGAATGCGAGGATGAAGCGATTGTCGATAGAACATACGTAAAGCAGTGACTTGTCGCACGAGAGTGCTATTCCTGAAATGACGAAATCAAATGTCGCGACGCATTTGTTTCTTCCATTTTCATGCAGAAATATTTTATTTTCATGGAGTTGCTGTTTGTTATCCACCATATCGTATCTTCCAAATGGACTGATGGCAATGAACGAAAGCCTCGTGATTCGCGGTCGTCGCCCGACAATCCACGGGGCATCCATTGTCACGATATCCGCCACGCGCTCCGGCAGATGGCAGATGCCCACAGGTTTCGTCTTCCAGTCCTTCCAGATGAACCGCAGGCCGCGTTCCATGACATCCGCGTCACGCGAGCCGACGCCATGCTTGCCGCCTTCGAACAGCTCGAATTCGTATTCATAGCCGCCATATTCCATGGCCTCTTTCGCCGTCAAGGCTTCCAAATACCAGTCACCGGCTGAGTTGCGCATGTCATCCGTTCCCACCGTCATGAAACAGCGGATAGGTTTCGTCTCAACTTTTCGCATGTAGGCGAGCAGTTCTTCACCGCCACGGAACGATGAAAACGTCGGGCTGTTGATGAGACAACGGCGGAAATAATCGTTTCGTTCCCAACAAGCGTTCCATGAGCAGATTCCACCGGATGAACAGCCACAGATTGAATGCATGTCGCATGAGGCGGAAAGTGTTATGTCTTTGGGCAGCACTTCCTTTTGAATGGCGGGAATCAATTCGTCGATGATGAAATTCGCATAGCGTGGGCCGAGGCTGTCATATTCAATGGAGCGAATCCTGCGCGCCGTTCCGCCATCGATCAACGACGGTATGACTCCGGGCTTTACGCCGATGGAGATCATTGGCGGTATCGCCTTTTCCGCCAAGAGTTTTTCCAGAACGGCTGGTTCGCATTCGCGCATCCCATCCGTATAGACTTGCACGGCAAGATCTTTTTTCGCGTGGTTTTCCTTTGGTATATAGACCGTTACATCACGTTCCGATCCAGATTCAATTCCGTTCGATACATAACGGAAGGATATTAGCTTCCCTCCAGCTGGATGTTTGCTGTTTTTTACATTGTTGCAACCCATGATCTCACCCCTTTGAATCTCTATCAGCTTCTGTGAAAATGACTAACGGAACTGCTCAGGTATGCACGCGTCACGTGCGTCGTGTGACGACACAAAATACTGCTCCCAACGGGCGTTGACGTGGTCGCGGAAGAAAACACCGTATTCGCCATTGCCGTAGTAGTCGAAGAACGCACTGCGCACCGTCGTGCCGCGCCAATGGTCCAACGATGAAATATCGAACTGCACAATCGGATGGTCATCGACGGCCGCAATCTGGCGATACAGGTTCTTCCCCGCCCAGACAGCGTCGCCGATATGCGCATGACCATGGAAATGCGCACGGAAATTCTTGGGCAACGGCAGCATCTGTCCAAGAAATTCCGACGGACGGTTTCCGCCGGGGAAGGCGTAGTGCGAAAATGTAAACACGAGCTTGTCGCCTGCAAATCGGTCTCTTACAGCTTCCCAATCTGCCTTCGTGTAGGGATAGCCGCTGCCAGCCTCAGGCCATTTTTCATAGAATCCAATCCACGAGCCGTCCTTCGCCAGATGGTCCGAGAAGAACAGCATCGTGTATTCGGGCATCTCCTGCGAAAACCAAAACTCCTCCGAACTTTTCACCAAATGCCAATTTGGACGACCGCTAACGGCCTCCATGAACGGCAACGGCGCCCTGCCCTTATCGCCGTTTTTCAGACAATGGCGGAAATATTCCGTCTCATGGTTGCCCATCGTGTAATAAATCGGAAGACCCAAGCTGTCGAGCTTATCCAATTGCATGTCAATCATGCGGTTGATGGTCTCCAAATTCGTCCCTTCCGACGCGTCGCCAAGGTAGCAGATTCCGTCCAGCTTGCCTGGAATACGGTTCAAGTCATTGATGGCGATGGTCACATAGCGCTCCGCCCGTTCATATACTCCCTGTTGCAAGTCGGAAATCAACCAGAAACGAGTATGATAACGTTTCGTCGCTTCTTTGAAGATAGTATCAATGAAATTGTCTGTCATTTTCTGTCCCTTTTGAATGGTAGCTTCGTATAAAATAGCCTTTTAACGTTCAACTGCAACCTGAAAACTATGCTTTTTGCTTTCAGCAAGTATATTTCTATCATGACAGTTTTTCATTAATTTCATTCTCAACAACAGGAGACAAAAAATGGTCATCGACGGCGAACTCAAATACCCCTACCCCAGAATCTGCGCCCACCGCGGCTTCAACGCCGCCGCGCCCGAAAACACCATGCCCGCCTTCGGAATGGCCGTCGCATACGGTATGCCTGAAATCGAATTCGACGTGCGGTTCACAAAGGACAACGTGCCCGTCGCCTGTCACGACCGCGCCCTCCACCATTATTCGGATGTACAAGGCAATATCGAAGACTTGACATGGGATGAAATCCGCGTCGCCGACTGCGGCTCCAAATTCAATCCCGTCTTCGCTGGCACGCGTCTCCCGCTCTTCGTGGAGATCCTCTCCCATTTCTCACGGCAGACGATTTTCAATATGCACATCAAGGCATTCGAAGGCAAGACGCCGACGGACGAAGCCACCTTCCCCGCACAGTTCAAAATGCTCGTGGATCTGCTCAAAAAGCATGACTGCATGGAACATGTCTATATCATGGCCAACTCCAAAGTCATGAAAGTCGCATTGGACATCGCCCCCGAAATTCCACGCTGCATGGGAGCTGGTGAAGGCAAATGGGACATCGTTGAACGCGCCATCGAATGGAAATGCTCCAAAGTTCAGCTCTTTATGGACGGTATCAGCAAAGAGCTCATCGACAAAGCCCATGCCAACAACATCTTGTGCAACTATTTCTACTGCGATGACCCTGAAAAGGCCGTCGAATACATCAAGATGGGAGTCGATACAATTCTCACCAATAACTGCCTCGCCGTCGCTCGCGCATTCGAACGCGCATCTCTGCTGTAGGAAAAAATGCAGCGGAATCCCGTTAAAGGCCGTGCAACGTCTGAAAAATGTATTATCTTATTATAATTAAATTGACAAACGTGGATTTCAACCATATTGAAGGTACACTATGCTCAACAATATCAGCAAGATTCTGACAGGTGATATGCTCAAAGCCCTCTGCGACATGGGCCATGGCGATTCGCTCGTCATCTCAGACGCCAATTTCCCCGGCGACACCGTCGCCCAACGTCTTATCCGCTGCCCGGGCGTCGATGTCAGCGCCATCCTCAAAGCCATCGTGGAGCTTTTTCCGCTGGATATCGCCTATACGGAACATCCTGCCGCCGTCATGCAGCTCACGCCTGGCGACGTTGCAAAAGGCATGAAACGCCCCGAAAGCTGGCTTGATTTCGAAGGCATTCTCCAGCCAAAATATCCTGGCCTCCAACTCGGTGAAATTGAACGCTTTGAGTTCTACGAACGCGCTAAAAAGGCATTCGTTGTCATCCAGAGCGGCGAAGAACGCCAATACGGAAACCTCCTGCTCGTAAAGGGATGCGTACTCTGATAATGCATAATTCACAATGCATAATTCATAATTATCTAATTATCAATTAGTTAATAAATAATTGCATAGGGGTATAAACATCATGAAACCAACTTGCTCCACTGCACAATATATAGTGTTCCTTATTGCTAGAATCACATACATGTAGAGTCTGGTTACGTCAAGTTGATACCCCTATAATTGCATTATCTCATACACGACAGCCAATAAAACAAAAACAAAATATTATTATGCATTATGCATTATGAATTGAAACTATGCAGCCATTAATCTCCCTATTCCTATCTCAGTCCTACCAAGACACTTGGGATGATTACAAGCGTTCTTTGAGCAATCCGAATTTCGTCTGCTGGGACTACGTCGTGCTGACGGCCTCCAACGAACGCCAGGCCGCCGCTTTCCAAGCCCAGCTTGATGAACGGCAGGCCGCTGGATTCCTCCCCTCCCGAACGAAATTCGCCGTCATTCCCGACCGCGACGGCACACGCATTGGCAGCGGCGGCGCCACTCTCGGGGTCCTTCGTCACATCGCCGAAAAGACTGGAAACGACGATTTCTCAAACCTCCGCATTATGGTCATCCACAGCGGCGGCGATAGCAAGCGCGTCCCCCAGTATTCCGCCCTTGGAAAGCTCTTTTCGCCTGTCCCGCACGAACTTCCAAATGGCCGCATTTCGACGTTGTTTGACGAATTCATGATCGTCATGTCCTCCGTCCCCTCCAGAATCCGCGAAGGCATGCTCCTCCTTTCAGGCGACGTCCTTCTCCTTTTCAATCCGTTGCAGATTGATTTCTCCGGTAACGGAGCCGCCGCCATCTCCTTTAAGGAAAATGTCGCCACTGGCAAAAACCACGGCGTCTTCCTAAAAGGCGCCGACGGCTATGTCGCACGTTTCCTACACAAGCAAAGCGAGGAGACACTCCGTTCTTTAGGTGCCGTCAATTCAAGAAATTGCGTCGATATCGACACAGGCGCCGTTCTCTTCTCTTCGCCCATGCTCAAGTCACTTTACAGTCTCGTCTCGACGGATGGCAAACTGGACAATGTCAAATACGACCGTTTCGTCAACGGCAAAGTCCGCCTTTCCCTCTACGGCGATTTCCTCTATCCGCTGGCCGTTGATTCCACGCTGGAAGCATTTCAGCGCGAGGCACCTGAAGGCGATTTCTGTCCTGAACTCACCGCCGCCCGCGAAGCCGTCTGGGCTGTCCTCCATCCATATCGTCTGAAGCTTTTGCAGCTTGCCCCCGCCAAATTCATCCATTTCGGCACGACGCGTGAAATTCTTGACTTGATGTGCCGCGGCATCGACGACTACCGCGGCCTCGGCTGGTGCCATCAGGTCGCCAGTTCCATCTCAGGCTCCACCGCTGGCTATGACAGCATCCTCTCGGACAAGGCGGAAATCGGCACAGGTTGCTACTTGGAAGTGAGTTACGTCCATCATGGAGCCAAAATCGGAAACAACGTCGTCCTGTCGTTCATCGATATCCATGACGAAACGATTCCAGACAATATCGTCCTCCACGGCCTGAAGCAGCGCAACGGTCGTTTCGTCGCCAGAATTTTCGGCGTCATGGACAATCCAAAATCCGCATTGGACGCCAGTTGCACATTCCTCGGCTCGACATTGCAGGATTTCATGACGCAAAACCACATCTCCGTCACCGAGCTTTGGCAGGATAATAACTCTCAAACTCTCTGGAATGCAGCACTTTATCCAGAATGTGACACCATCCGAGAAGCCATCGCCGCAGCCCTCAACCTCTATGCAATGGCCCATGGTTCAGGCAATGCCGAAATCTGGCGGAACGCTTCTAGAAAGTCTTTGTGTTCAGGCTTTAACGATGCAGACCCACAGGCCATCATTGCATGGACGCGCCGCATGGCTGAACTCGTCCGCATGGACGGCATCGCCAAAACCATCCGCGCCAAACGCCCCGCCCGCGAAATCAAAGGCATCTTGAACGCCGACGAACTCACGCCAATCCAGACGGCATGGCTTGAAAAGCATCTTCAAACCGCCGATTTCAGCGATGCCATGCGCCTCCATTACTATGTCGGAACTGCTCTCGACGGCGTCGCAGGCGACCGCCAAACAGCCGAATGTTTCCGTACCATCCAGAAATTCATCCTACACAGTACGTTAGACAATCTTCATTATAACGAGACTTGCCACATCGTCAAAGATAAACACGTCGTCCAGCTCCCGCTCCGCGTCAACTGGGGGGGCGGCTGGAGCGATACGCCACCATACTGCAATGAAAACGGCGGCACCGTCCTCAACGCCGCCATTCTGCTCAACGGACAGCGCCCCGTCGAAGTCCGACTAGAACGCATCGCCGAACCAAAAATCGTCTTCGACAGCCGAGATATGGATGTCCACGGAGAGTTCGACACACTCGCCCCACTCCAATTGACTGGCGACCCCTACGACCCGTTCGCCCTCCAAAAAGCCGCGCTGCTGGCCTGCGGCGTACTCCCGAAGAACGGTGGCGACTTGCCATCCATCCTGAAACGGCTCGGCGGCGGCTTCATCATGCACTCTGAAGTCACGGGCGTGCCGAAAGGCAGCGGCCTCGGTACAAGCTCCATCCTCTCCGCCGCCTGCGTCAAGGCAGTCTTCGATTTCATGGGCATCCCGTATTCGGAAGACGACCTCTATTCTCATGTTCTTTGCATGGAACAGATTATGTCAACAGGCGGCGGCTGGCAGGACCAAGTCGGAGGCGTAACGGAAGGAATCAAATACATCACATCACTGCCTGGACTTGAACAGCAAATCCAAGTCCAGCATATCATCCTTCCACAAGCCACGAAAGATGAACTGGATCAACGCTTTGCGCTCATCTACACAGGGCAGCGGCGACTGGCCAGAAACCTCCTGCGGGATGTTGTCGGACGATATGTCGGCAACGAGCCCGATTCGCTTTACGCGCTCAACGAAATCCAACGCGTCGCCGCCCTCATGCGTTTCGAACTGGAACGCGGTCGCATCAACGAGTTTGCAAAGCTGCTCAATTTCCATTGGGAACTTTCGCAGAAAGTCGATGCAGGCAGCACGAACACGCTCATCGACCAGATTTTCGCCTCCATTGAGGAGTTCATCGACGGCCGCATGATCTGCGGCGCAGGCGGCGGCGGCTTCCTGCAAGTCATCCTCAAGAAAGGCATAGCCCGCCAGCAAGTCCACAACAAGCTCAAAGCTGTTTTCGAAGACAACGAAATCGACGTTTGGGATTGCCATCTCGTTTTTTAAGTGGGGCGTGGGCAGTGGTAATGCTTATTGTTCTCAACATTAATCATTAAACATTAATCATTAATCATTAGTCATTAATCATTAAAAAGGAGTTGCCATGAACGGCATGCTGTTGTTGTCAGGCGTCATCGTCTTGTTTCTGATTGCTTATTTGGGTTACGGGGCCTTCCTGAAACGGACTTTCGGAATCGATAATTCGCGCCCATGTCCATCCGAAACAAAAAAGGACGGCATCGACTACATTCCGACGCCGCTTTGTGTCCTCTTCGGTCACCATTTTGCATCCATCGCGGGCGCCGGCCCGATCGTCGGCCCCGTACTTGCTGCGTATCTTGGCTGGGGGCCTGCCATGATGTGGATCGTGCTCGGATGCATCTTCATCGGTTCCATGCACGATTTCGCGGCCATGTTCCTCTCCGTCCGCAACGACGGCCGTTCCATTGCGTACATTATTGAAAAGGAACTCGGCTATGCAGGACGGCAGATATTCCTGTTCTTCTGCGTCGCCACGCTGATTCTCGTCGTAGCCGTCTTCACGTCGCAAGTCGCGTCATCCTTCGTGACCAATCCAGCCGTCGCCACCTCCTCCATTCTGTTCATCATCATCGCCCCAGTCTTCGGTATCATGACCGGCAAGAAGATACTCGGACTTGCGGAAGGCACGCTCGTCTTCGTGCCCATCCTCTTTGTCTGCGTATGGGCGGGCACCCTAATGCCTTTTGATCTCATGAAACTCACGGGCTGCAGCAAAGCCGCCGCCACGAACATCTGGGCCGTGGTGCTTCTATACTATGCCCTCTGCGCCTCCATCCTGCCCGTCTGGGTCCTCCTCCAGCCGCGCGACTACCTCAACTCCTACCTCCTCTATGTCATGATGATACTTGGCTTCGCAGGCATCGCCTGCTACCGCCCCGAACTCCATGTCCCCGCGTTTGCATGCAAAGGCAGCATCACGCCAGGCCTCTTCCCACTGCTGTTCGTCACCATTGCCTGCGGTGCCTGCTCGGGCTTCCATGCCATCGTCGCATCTGGAACCTCGTCCAAGCAAATCGCCAAGGAAAACCATGTCCTGCCTGTCGGCTATGGCGGCATGCTCATCGAAGGCGTTCTTGCGACCATGACCATCATCAGCGTCTGCTATCTTAATCTGGACGAACTCAAGGCCATGCTCAACGGCCCCGACAAAGTGCCGCCCGCCGTCGCCTTCGCCAAAGGACTCGCCCAATTCTCCACGAAGCTTGGACTTTCATACGATGCCGCCCTCAATTTCGTCAGCCTGTCAATATCCGCCTTCATGTTGACATCGCTTGACACCGCAACACGTCTCGCCCGCTTCATCTGGCAGGAAATGGTCCTCCCGAAAGGCAGCGCCGAATCTTCCGACACCGCAGCCACGCAGCCTGCCATGAGCCCCACGCGCCAGTTCTTCGCATCCCGCTGGACATCCACCGTCATCATCATCCTGCTCGGCGGATGGCTCGTCCTCTCCGGCGAAGGCAATCACATCTGGCCGATTTTCGGTGCCGGCAACCAGCTGCTCGCCGCCTTGACGCTTCTCGCCGTCTCGCTCTGGCTCATGCGTACAAAGCGTCCAGTCCTCTTCGCGCTCCTCCCCATGTTCTTCATGCTTCTGATCAGCGGCTGGGCCCTGGTCATTCTCATCAAGCAGAACATCAGCAAGAACTGGTCGCTCGTCTTCATCGCGGCCTTCCTGCTTGTCATGGCTCTCGCCCTATTGGCCCTCTCTTTCAAAAAAATGCAAGAGACGAAAGCTGCTCAAAGAGGCTGATTACAAGTAGATAAAAAAACAAAATTGGGGCTGTTGCAAAATTTCATGACGCGCAACAGCCCTTTCCTATTTCCATGCCTTAGCGGAAAATAATCTATTTCAGATTCTTATATGTGTTGATTGACCAGCTTTATACAGGCTGGTTGCCACCGTCAGTTGCCGAAACCTATGCCGTGCTTCTCCTCACCGAACCCTTTGTAGGAGCCGTAGGAGTCACGAGACTGTGCCTCGATACGGAGCGCGTCGATGATTTCTTTAGCTGTAAGTTTTTCATCCTCCAGATAGAAGAGTTGCTGGCGAACATTGCGGTAGTCGGAGGGCGTCAGACGCTCGATGGCGTGAAGCTCGGCTTTGTCCGCGTCCGTGAGTTCTGGGGCGTTCAGAGGTGCAAAATACGTCTTGTAGAACGTTTCCTTGCCCGTGTTGTCCAAGAAATCGAAATGGATGCGAAAAGTGAAACGACGAAGAGCCGCTGGATCCAGCTTCTGGATGAGATTGGTCGAAACAGCAAAAATACCGTTGAAATTCTCCATTTCCGTAAGAAGCGTGTTAACTTGGGAAACCTCCCATGAACGCTGCGCACCGTCACGGGACGAAAGCATGGAGTCGCCCTCGTCAATGAAAAGCATCTCGTTGTTCTTCTCGGCCTCGGCGAAAGCAGCAGCGAGAAGGTGTTCCGTACCTCCAACATACATCGACAGCAATTCGGATGCGTTCTTGATGTTCAGCTTCTTGCCAAGCTGCTTCGCCAAATACTTGACGAATTCGGTCTTGCCGCTTCCAGGCACGCCGTGGAGCAGCAGGTTCATACGTGGCTTGTCGCGTCCAGCCTGGCCAGGCTTGTCCTTTGCTTCCAAGAAGTTGCGGCACACTTGGATGATGCGTTCAGGACGGATGCCCGACTTGATGTTCAGGCCGTCAAGCGAGTAATCGCGTGCAGGTTCCAAACGCTCGTCATTGGACTTGCGGATGCCCAGAAGAGCACAGTGAGACTGCAGGAACGTCGAAACGCAGTCTTCGAAAGACTTTGTGGAATCCGCCGCCACAAGGGCGGCCGCGTTCTTCACCGCCAAGGCGATGCCGCCGGCATTGACCTTGTACTTACGGGAAACATCATTGATGAATTCTGACGAAAGTTTTCCCTCGCAGTGCTCTTTCTTCAGGCAGTTCTCCCAAATGTGGATACGAGTTTCAGGGAGCAGTTCGTCGAACAACACCGAGTAGTCAAAGCGACGGCGTGACGACTTGGCGATGGCATCCTGCTGCGAATTGCAAATCCAAATGACCGTGTGACGGTTTTCATCAATAACCGTATTGAGCTGTCCCTTGGTTTCTGCGCCATCGTCACGTGTAAAGAACATACCGAAGAAACTGTTGGCGCGATTCGCCTCAATCATGTCGTCGCATTCGTCCACGACTAGAATGCACTTGTTCGGATCTAGTTGACGCTGGGCCGCCGCGAGTGCCGCATAACGGAAACTAGCGGAGTATGAACGACGTGAAGAATCCTTGTCATTCTGGGCGATGAAATAGAGGTCGCGTCCCAACTGGGCAGCAAGGGATTGGGCAAAACTAGTCTTGCCGGCACCCGCTGCACCGTAGAGCAGGATGGAAATGCCATTGCCGGCAGGCTTGCTTTTCACCATTTCGGCAATGATCTTGCCATGTTCCTCGGCAATCTTGCCGTGGAACTCCCATGGAAGGGCCTCCTCCGTCGATTTTGTCCAGAAACGCTCGGAAAGTGCTTGGGCGCTGATTCCGATAAGAAAGCTCATGAAGCCGCGGTCCACGTCGCCATCCTCGTCGATGATGCCGTATTTGTGCAGATTTGCGTTGTCGGCGAGGTATGCTCCGATTTGAAATTCATCGATGCCAGCAGCAACGGCTAGCTTGCGCGTGTCGAAAGTATTGCGGTAGGTATTGATAGCAAAGTCGCCTAGTTTGAGACGTTCACTTTCCTGCAAGAAAAGCACCATAAGGATGTCGCGTTCATGGTCATCAAGCCCAAGGTATTTTTGCAATTCCTCAATGCGGGTTTGGATGGCACGTGGATGAAAGTCCTTGCCATTGATGATGGTTTTGTATTCCTCTACACGGGTGTCCATGATTTCTGCCAGCATCTCCCAGATGACTTTGCGGTTGGCGATGTCCTTGTAGAGTGCCTCCAGCAGGTCGTCCTTGTCGCGTGTTCGGTTGCGGCGATGGTAGGAACTGGTATTCTCTTCAATGAATTCGGACTGCTTTATCTTGGAGGGAATCAACTCGTCAAGCAGATTTTGGAATTCGTCCCCCTTGATGAATGGAGCGACAGACTCCCAGATGTCATCGTCATGGACATCCTGGGGACCCGCGTGATGGAAGACGCGCCCCAGTATCAGACAGCGGTTCAATGCCAGGTAATGGTCAATATTCGGCCCGAACAGGCGTTCCCATTCCAGTTGATCGTATTCTTTCTTCTTGGTAGATGTTTTTCGTGTGCTTCCTCTAGTCATGTGTGTCTCCTCTTTTTCAACATCGCCGATGATTGATTCCAATGGTGATTTTCTCATATTTTTCCCTTGTAAAAATATAAACGTGATTAGGGGTCAAATTATTTATAACAGAGAAACCGAATGCTGGCGGAACAGTCGCAACGGTCCAGAATTTCAGGATATATGGCTTCCATCATCCTGCTAGCCTTGAGAATATTTCTGGCAACCACGATAGCTTTGACCAAATGACCGCCCTCTTTGAATTTTACAGAATAGTGCTTCATGCTCCAACCTCTCTGTTTGTTTTCAACTGAATAGGTTTAGATTCGGTGGCTGCCGGAGTGCCAGACTCACGGTAGCCATTCCGGGTTCAGTCTGCCTGTATAATGCAGCCGATGCTAGCATTGGGATACTGCTCCTGTGCCAGCAACCGCGCTTGGCCGATGCTGCGTGCAGAGATGATAGTTTCAATCAAACCACGATTTTTTGTGTAGATTTGCACCTTGAACTTATGCATAGTGATATTCCTGAGGTTTGTGAACGGTTGTTTATCAGATGATATTGAATGCGGATTGGATTTGAACAAGTGTAAGAAGAGACCAGGGAGTCCGGGAGATAATCTCCGACTCCCCGGGAGAAGGGAACTGGACAAATAAAGAGTTTTGAGATTTTATGCTTGATGATTGATATTTAAGTCCTTAACCTTTAAGTTTTACGTCCGCAACATGACGCGGACGGACTTGTCAATATCAATATCAATGGCGCGTCCAGTTCCCTTCTCTTTTAGGCCTCCCAGTCGTTGCCGCATTACCCATGCGGTGGCCAGGAGCCCGAAAGATTATGCTAATCCATTGGTAGTGCCCTCCTATATTGTTTGTTGTTTATTTAGTCCACCAGCGGTGTGTTGAACTCTATCTTGTGCAGTGCGTTGTACGCATCCAGCTTGTCCTGCAGCGCATTGCACTCAAGCTGTAGTTTCCGTTTCATTTCAAGAAGCTTCGACTCGTTGAAGATAGCCGTGCGTTTGACATAGTAGTACGAGTCGTGTGAATATTCACGATCGCCATCTTCATTAGCGTTGGTCTCATTCAGTTTTGCCATCCGGTTCTTTGCTTCTTCCAGTAGGTACATGTTCTTTAAGTTGCCTGCGTTCGCTGTGCCTATTTTTGTCTTCAGCTCCACAAGCTTAGCCGTATAGTGCTCGATAGTTTGCAGGGTTTTCTCCACGTCGATCGACCTTGTGTGGTTTTCCAGACATGAGTTCTCATGCTGAAACAGTCCCCACAGCCGTCTTATTTCTCCAGCCAAACGGTTCTTTTCTTTCAGTGCCTGTGCAAGTGTGATCTGTGCCATTGTCGTTGTCTCCTTATTGGTTGATATCTGTAACTGTGTTCTGCAATGATATCGTTTTGTTCAATTGAAAACTTTCATCGAGCCGGTGATTTGATTATCCAGTGATTTGTGGAACCGTTTATTGTTGTCTGCCGATAATACGGTGCTGGGGCCTCATGGCTTTCATTTCAATGAACTTTTTTGTGTTTTTCATTGGTGATTACGTATTTGCCAAGGTCATCGGTGATCTTCTATCGATAATACGGTGCTGGGGCCTCATGACTTTCACTTCAATGAACTTTTTCTGCATTTTTCATTGAAGCCCTTGGATTTGCCAAGGCCGTCGATGATCTTCTGTCGATAATACGGCGCTGGGGGCTCCCGGCTTTCATTTCAATGAACTTTTTCTGTACTACTATTGTTCATTTTCTTGTTTTTCTGAAAAGATTTTCTCTAAAACTTAAAACTTCCGCATGAGATTTTTTACATCTCGCGAAGCGATGACAACCGCCGAGCCGCCAGAGCCGTTTGCATCATTTGTGATCAACGTTTTGTTCAATCAATACATCCTTTTAGCTATATCGGCCCGGCGGCGAGGCATTTCTGTTTATTCTGTACTACTATCGTTCATTTTCTTGTTTTTTCGCAAAAATTTTCCTGCTGCCTAATTGTCTAATCGTCTCCCATCTCACGTCTCACGTCCTCCCCCCAGTAGAAGGGCGCAATGGCGTCACCATCACGCGGTTTGACATGGGAGGAAAAAAATGCATGATGATTATTTGGTTGCGGCCAGCGGCTGCTCCATGTTTTTCATTGGTGGTTCCGTAGGAAGAGAGCGATGGGGAGAAAAAAACAAAACAAATGCAAGTTTTTTTACTGTGCCACGTATTATCGATAGACACCCCCAAATGCCACTGCAATCGCCATCCAGTATAGACGTACAATGAATCTGAAGGATGGTTCTATACCCAGATTGTAAAACAGTGTTTTTTACAAAAAAAATCAATCCAAAACGAAAACTTGCCTCGTTTGAAGCCATACCATTTGTAAACAACCATTCACAGCATCAGCCAATAAACGTTCAACAAGAGGAACACACCATGAGCAAAGTCACTTATCCACTCGCCAAGATCAACGACCGCGTCGTCTTCAATGCGGACGGCACCCATGTCCTTCTCGACACGGGCTTCCCACACTCCGTCTCCGGCAACGGCAAGATCGGTCCGTTCAATGTCGGAATGCAGAGCAAGGAGTTTTTTTATTCGTTCATAAACCTCACCGCCCAGGACGGTTCCAATGTCACGGCGATTCTGTCCCCCATGGACGGCTACAACTGCAGACTCACCCGGGACGACGTCACGATCACCGACGAGGAGGAGGCGATTCCCGAACACGATTATTTCCTCCCGTTTGTCGGAGGCTTGCTTCCTATCGTCGAGGGGACGATGAACGGCGTGCCGATCCGTTTCTTCTTCGACTCGGGGGCGCGGATGACAATGTTCGGGGAGACGGCGCTTGCTGGCGGCAAGCCGGCGGTGGGCAGCTACACGGAATGGCTTGCAATGCTGCACCAAAGTGCGACACTCCCCATATATGACGTGGAGCTCGACTTCCCGTGCGGACTCCACTACAATGGAAGAGGGGCGCTTGTCCAGAGGCAGGAGTATATGATGGCTGGTCAGATGATGGGCATCCAAGCGATGCTCGGGATTGACTTTTTCAATGAATATGACGTGTATTTTTCCACGGCAAACAACAAGCGTGGGATCGCGCTCTCGCGGCGTTGATGACTCCATGCATCTTGAACGGCCTCGTCCGTTCCAGAAGTGATCAAAAATGGAGAATTTTTCATCTGTCACTGAAAGGTCGGCAATGTTTCAGACGTATTGTCTATGAACACATCAGACGACTGTAAACACACATAACAGAAGGAACCTAAATGGTCAAGGAAAACACCGCTCTCATCGACATGCACAACCGAATCTCCGCTACCCAGTTGGAGAAAATCCTTCGAATGCAGCTCAAAACGCTGGCGGAACATCCCGAACTGGCCCATGTGCTCCCCCCCTTGATGGTCTGGGGCGCACCCGGGCTCGGCAAATCATCCATCATCAAAAGCATTGCGGAGGAAATGGGCATCCAGTTCATCGACGTCCGCCTCGCCCAGCGCGAGCCCGTCGATGTCCGCGGGCTTCCCGTACCCGACCGCGAAAACAAGAAAGTCGATTGGATGGTCTCCGGCGAATGGCCGCGCGAAGGACGCGGCATCCTGCTCTTCGACGAACTCACGGCGGCGGACCGCTCCCTGCAGGTGGCGGCATACGAACTCATCCTCGACCGCCGTCTCGGCGATCTCTATAAAGTCCCCGACGGCTGGTACATCTGCGCGGCTGGCAACCGCGTGGAGGATGCGGCTGTCTCCACCACCATGTCCTCCGCACTCGCCAACCGCTTCATGCACGTGGAGCTTGGCGAGGACGTGGAGTCCTGGGCGCACTGGGCGACCCTGCACAACATCCACCCGTCCGTCATAGGCTTCCTGCGCTTCCGTCCCGAGTGTCTTTTCCGTCAGAGCGACGAGAACCTCGAACGCGGCTGGCCGACGCCCCGTGCCTGGGAGCGTGTCAGCATCATGATGGGGATCGTCCCTGAAGACGATGAAGAGCTGCTGCGCAAGCTCGTGTACGGTCTTGTGGGCAATCGGGCTGGCATGGAGTTCATCGAGTTCCACAATCTCAATGCTAGCTTTGATGATGTCCGCAGGATGATGCTGGATCCATCCGTTCCCGTCTCCATCCCCCAGAAAGTAGACCGCAAATACGCAATGTGCGCCGCCATGGCGTACTATGTCTGGCGTGGCAAGGACAAGGCGGAGTCAGATGCGCTTCTTGACGGATTTTTCCGCATCAGCAAGAAGCTTACCAGCGACTTCGCCTGCATGGTGATGACCGACACCATGGGCGGTTGCGGACAGCTCGACTCCAAAGAGGCGGCTTCGCGCCTCTTCTACCATAAGGATTACAAGGAGTGGGCGGAAATACATGGAAAGGCGATGAAGAAGCATCTCTCGTTCTGAAGAGGAAAACATGAACAAAATAGCAATTAGAGATACAAACGAAAGCGAGGAAGCTCGCAAGAAAGTCTGTCTTGAGCAGCTTGCCCAGGACCGTCAGCAGCTCCTCCTGCGCTGGCCGTTTGTCGGCGGCATCATCATGCGCATGGAGCTGATCCCCGTACGTGACGACCGGCTGGATACCACCTGCACGGACGGAGACAACATCTTCGTTGATATCGACTTCTACTCGAAATTGACAAAGGACGAACGGCTGTTCGTCCTGGCCCATGAAGTCTGGCATAGCATCCTGCTGCATTTCGCCCGTCGCCAGAAACGCGACCGCGAGCTTTTCAACATCGCAACCGACCTCGAAATCCATTTCACCCTCATGGACGAGAAGATGCATGAACCATTTGTTCTCCCCCACGACCCGAAATGGAGGGGGCTTTCAGCAGAGGAAATCTACGAGAAACTTCCTGTCTTTCTGAGCAAAGTCGCGCAGGGCAACGGCAAACAAGGCAAGTTTTCCGGCAATGGCAAGAACGGCTTTGACAAACACATCTACCAGAATGATACGTGTTCTGTACCTGAAACGGCAGCATCAGAAAAAGGGCAGCCAGACAATCCCTTCGTCATCGACAAGGACTACGAACCTCGTGTCAGCAATGAGTCCATTGAGCGTTCCCGCTCACGGACAATCGCTTCCGCACAGCAGATGGAGCGTACACGGGGCAGGCTCCCTGCGGGAATCCAAGCACTTTTAGAGAAACTCCAGAAGCCGTCGCTTCCCTGGCAGGAGATGCTGAAACAGTTCGTGACGACATGTTACGGCGGAAAACGCCGTTGGCTGCCTCCCGCTCGTCGTCATGTCTGGCAGGATCTCTATCAGCCTAGCATGCGGGATGAAGCACTGAAAGCGGTTGTCGCGATCGATACCAGCGGAAGCACCCAGGGGGACCTTCCCGTATTCTTTGCCGAGCTTGTCTCGCTGATGAAATCCTTCGGCAAATTCACACTGGATGTCATCCAGTGCGATGCGAAAGTTCAGGATGTGGAGCACTATTCGGATGCCAATGTCCCGCCACCCGATAAGAAATGGGAAATCAAGGGATTCGGAGGAACGGACTTTTGTCCAGTATTTGAATACATCCAGAAGAAGATGAAAGAACAGCCTGATCTCCTCCTGTTCTTTACAGACGGCTGCGGCACCGCCCCCAGACAGCACCCCGCCTATCCTGTGATGTGGGTGCTGACAAAAGACGGTACCAAACCGACGGATTGGGGACGTGTGGCGTATTTCAATAAGTGATTCATAATACGGGCTCTTTGAAACATCTGAAGCGGAAATAAAAACAGGCAAGGCAGTATATCGCCTCGCCCAAACGAGGTGACTATGACCATTGAAACAAAAACTCCCGCCTATTTGGAACATATCCTCTTGAATGCTCTGTGCAAAGACAGAACGCCTTCGGAAGTGCTCCGGCAATATCTGAAATGCGGATATGACAAATATACCCTGTCGTCACATTTCTATTCGTATGACGTGAGATTCAGATTCGCGTCATGTGCGCCGGTGTCTTTGCTTCCCCATCCCTTTGTCACGGCCTGCGTCCATGGGAACATACCCGTTGTGAGATTGTTCTTGCTTCTCGGGGCAGATCCGAAAAACAGCCTCATGGAAGGCAATCAAAGTCCCCTTGAGGCATTTCAAGGCAATCCTGAAATAACTGCCGTTTTGTCGGATGACACTCCCATGATGGCGAG
Organism: Victivallales bacterium; assembly: GCA_017964325.1. The sequence continues at coordinate 37,415 of JAGCSE010000023.1, forward strand.
GCGTTACCCTAAGGATTTGGCCGTTGTCATGAAAGGGCAGGTTGAGAAAAGCGTCCTGAAAGGTAATTTCGGACAATTGTTCATCTATGGAATGCAAGGGCTGAAAGTGACGGATTCCAACATCGTCTTTTCATGGCGATTCAGAAATTCCCCCACGCTTATCCAGGCTTTTGTTTTCCGTATGCTTATGACACCACGCAGGCGGAAGGCCATTGTCAACAAAATCATAAGGACAAATGGAAGCGATGCCGTCCCCCCTGTGCTTCGGAGGGCCGTGGAAAGCGATGGCTCAAAGGGCAGAGAAAAACTGGACAAATTGCTTGCCATGGTTAATTTGCTGCCAGAGGAAACCATGCGTATGATGGCTCATTCCCTCCTGACGGTGGAGGAAAAGATTTCCTTTGTCGGAGAAATAATGGAAAAGTCCAATGATGCCAGAGAAAGCAGAAACTTATGGTCGCTTATCGAAGAATTGGCCAATGGGATTTACAATGCCATGTGGGAAGATTTTTGTAATCACGCATCTCAATATAACGCCATTCCATAAAAATTGATTTTTGAGAAAGACAAAGACGATACACAATGAAAGTAACAAATGACTATTTCTTGGATTACACGAAAACTTTCAGCGGACAGGCAAAGCAGGAACTTGAGATTCTTTGCAACCTCTGTGAAGCGGAAAAGCCCAAAAAAGTGCTTGCGCAGTTAAGGAAATGCGATATCGACAGCACGGTTCTGAAAAAGAAATTCTTTGTCCGAGAAGCCAGCCCGATCCCATTTCATCCCACAAGGCATCCTTTTCAGACAGCTTGCCGAACTAGCAATCTGCCTGTTATTCGATTGTTGCTTGAAATTGGCGCAGATCCCGACGCAGACTGCTGTGCGAATTTCAAGCATATGACGCCCCGCCAGGCATATGCCGACAATGGGCTCGTTCAGGAACTGTTCGAAGGTGGAAAATGTTGGTGGAAAGTCGAATATTCCGAAGCAAAGAAGCAGGAGTTGCAGGGCGAATTGGAACAAAATATACTGGATGGCGAGCCTAGCGAAGCCATCTGGCTCATGACTCACGGAGTGCGGCTGTCTGCCCCCGATGTCCTGGCAAATGCGATGTTCAGACAACAATCATCGGCATTCAAGGAACTGATCTGCCGCATGGGCATTCCGGTTGATCGTCTGCCGGAGTTTCATTCCTGGCTGAAGAATAACTGCACAGCCAGAGAAATACAGGACATAATGGACACATTGATTCAGGCAAAAGACGACAATGAAGAGGATGTCGCTGAAAAATTGCTTCTTTCCGTTGGCCTGATCGGAATGGATAAACTTGATGAACTGGCTGACAGAACATTCTCCCTTCCCGTGCAAATCAGCATGTTGCAGTATTTCATCAACAACTACGATGGCAGTGAAAACCAGTCATTCATAGATAAAACCATAGCCTCCTTGTTCAAGGAGATACTCTATCGCTGTATGGAGGTATGATTTATGTTCCAGAAGATATTCACATTCACAATAGGTGCAATTGTCGCCATTCCGGTTCTGCTGTGGTTTGCCATACAGGGAATCTTTACGGGAAGCTGGAAACTTATGGCCTTCGTCTGCCAATGTCAATATCGTGAACTGAAGCATTTATGTGAATCTGGAACGGCTGTTGAACTCCAAGCATTCCTGACAACGCATCCAGGAGCAAAGGAATATATCGTCTATGCAAGGCAAGGAGCAACGACATCCGTCATAACATCGCTGTTCCGTCTTCCTTCGCCTCTGACCGTGGCTTATCAAGCGAACAACATGGCAGTCATCCCCGTCCTGCTCGCCAACGGGGCATCTCCCGAGATCCGCAGCATCGCTGCTGACCAGTCGCCTGCCGAAGATGCCATCGGCAATCCTGACAAGATGCGTGCACTCTGCAATGGAAAGACCTGGTGGCTGGAACATACAGCAAGAACAGATTCGCTTGAAGCGAAAATCAAAGAACGGAATCATCGTGGTATCATTTGGAATGTCATGCGCGGCGCGCGGTTGACGAATTTCAAAATGGTTACAAAAGTCGGTTTTTTACGCCTGCCAATGGTGATGAAAGAGTTCCTTTGCCGTTTTGGCATCGATGAAAAACAACGCAAGGAGTTTTATTCTCAATTGAAAACACTTTCTTCAGAAGAACGGAAGCAAATTATAACGTATCACTTTAAGTCACCTGTTGGCTATCAAGGTGTGCGGTTGGAGAAAGAGTTTTCTGAAATGCTGCAGGCCATGGAAAAAACTCTGTTGCCCTTGCCCGCTGTTGATGATGACGCAATGGAGCGTCTGAAATTCTCCGCGGGATTAATGGACAGAAAGATGATGCTGGAATTGCTCAATACCCTGTTCAACATGGACCAGCAGTTCGCAATGCTGGAACAATGCACCTGTGTTCCTCCATCAACGAACAACTGTGAACTGACAGAAGATGTCGTCGATCTACTGTTATGTTCAATCTTGAAAAATGCGGGGGATAAAGTGTAAGGCTACGCTCTCCTTTCTACCTATATGGATATAATGCTTTTTAGAAAAGTGCTGACAAGTGACTTGCAAATTTCAAAAAGTGTGGTATAGTATAGATGTTCTTCCAAAAGAAGAACAGCATCATGAGTAATTCAGTCATCTAGATGACTGAATGAAGTCCACCAGAAATGGTGGATGGCCAACCTAGGACTCGCGATCCCAAGGTGGACGGCCGAAAGGCAGATGTGGCGGCAAGCAAAAACAACTCGCTCCATATTTGGTTTTTCAGCCCCTTGATGCGAATCAAGGGGCTTTTTTATTGCCCATGACAATTCTATTTCAACAAGGAGTAAACAGTAGCATAACAAAAAATGCATCCCGAAAAGCCTGGCGAATCGCAGGAGTTAACCAGGCCCAACCGAGTCGTGACCCCACGGTGGTGTCGTTGCCTTAAAATGGCAATGACAAAATGATGCGGCCGGACGTACGCGAAAGCGGCGGATTCGAGCAAAAAGGTCTAAAGCAGAGGATAAAGTCACTTCCCTGTCTCCTGAAGCGTGCAGAAAACAATTATTCAGGAGAATAGGAAAAGATGAGGATTGCCTCTGTCGATTTCGTCCACACAAACTCGGAGATTGTTCGCTTTATCAAAGATTACAGATCGATTATCTACAAAGTATGTGAGAAGGCAGGATTGAGCAGGTGCGACTGGGAAAATGTTGAGTCCGAAGTGGCTCTCAAGTATGCACATGGACGTATCAACTATGACCCTGCTCGTGGTTGCAAGGACACGACCTATGTCTTTGCGATAGCTCTGAATGCTGCGCATGACCTGCTGAGATGTCAGCACCCTGAACGTTTTCAGGAAATGGAAGACAAGGACTGGGACTCTATTGCTGACAAGATTGACAAAAACAAGCAGAGGGAGGCAATGGACGATAAAGTTATCGTCATGGAGGCGTTAAGGCGTCTAGTCCAAAAATGTCACGACAAGAAGAAGATCGAGATCTTGCTCAGGTATGTCGTTGAAAAGACTGACAGAACACAACTTGCAGAAGAGTATGGAGTGACGAGTGATTATATCAGCGGTGTGAAGAACCGCTGGTTACCATGCTTGCAGGAACTGGTAAAAGAGGTCCTGAAGGAAGACCAGGAAGGTAACTTGAAGTTCAGCAATGTTGACTTACGCTTTCTTAAACCGTATATGAAGAGTTGGTAATGCTAACTTCCGCCGCTTGACGGCTCGATGGTCTGGCGGCGGGAACAAGCCATTCACAAGGAGATAAAATACAAATGATCAAGACATCCGAATATGTAAGCCTCGGCCATCCCGACAAGACCGCCGACTATATTTCCTGCTATCTTCTCGACCGTTTTCTGGAAAAGGATCCCAAGACCCGTTTTGCAGTAGAGGTGATGCTAAAGGACAATATCGTCACCCTTGGCGGCGAAGTCACCAGCAAGGCAAATTTCTCCGACGAGGAGATCACCCAGTTCGTCCGCGCCGCAGTAAACGAAATCGGCTATACAAGGGAATACCAGAACAAGTGGGGCAAGGAAAACACCATCTGTGGAGATGATTTGCAAGTCACCGCCTATATCGGCCACCAGAGCGAAGGCATCGGGCAGGGAGTCTCGCGCGATGCCTGGGGAGACCAGGGCATCTTCCATGGAATGGCCGTGAACTGCCCCGATTACGGCTATATGCCAAAGGATTATTCACTGGCCAAGACACTCGGCCGGCAATTGTACAGGTCCAGCCTCGGCGGCCTCGACATCAAGACTCTCGTCGCGACGGACAACGGCCATGTCAGCCATGTAACCGTTGCCGTCCCGATGCTGCCGGACTGCGACAATACCACGGCGATTCTTGATATTGTCAAAAAGACAACAGATTGTTCAAAGATTATTCTGAACGGGACGGGAAACTATGTAAGCCATTCCAGCATCGCGGACTGCGGCATCACGGGGCGCAAGCTCGCCGTTGATTTCTACGGCGGCAACTGCCGCATCGGCGGCGGTTCGCCCTGGACAAAGGACGCGACAAAAGCCGATCTCACATTGAACATCCACGCAAGAAAGCTCGCGTTGGACTACATGCGGAAGCATAAGCTTGAATGCGTCTATACGTCGCTCTCATGCTCCATCGGCTCCGCGGAAGTCGAAATCTCCTATCAGGATGCCCACGGAAATGAACTCCATCATGAGAAGGCCATTGTCAAGCCATCTGAGCTTGTCGGTTTGTATGGATTGGATAAGCCAATCTTTACCACACTCTGCCGTGACGGCCTGTTCAGCCAGGTGAACTGAAAAACTTGGAGCGGTCGTTCCGCAACCAATTGCCGTGGCAAGGATTCACATGTCTGTAAATACTGCGGTGAAAACTTTCAGTATTCATCGACGAGACACGCGCGAGCGACTGCACTTGCTTTGTTTTTTATGCTAAAAACGCCGTTGAAACACGAGACAGCATCTTCTAGGCCATCTCGCGTTTCAATGGCGTTTTTTTTCAGGTTAATATGCAACTCTCTATTCCTCAACCTTCAAGTACTGTTTCAATGCATGATTGATCTGATTATAGGAAAAGCCCATGTTGTTCGGTGTATCGGGAGAACAGGCGTAGTCAGCAAGGAACTTGTAGTTGTCGTACTCTAATGCGTCATGCATAGACTTTTGGGAAGGCTGATACAGAGGATTCCGGAAGAAAAAGTAATGCCAGGCGTTGTTGCCCGCCTTATCCCTGAAATTGGTGACAGCATCGTAACCATGTTCGCTGATGATTTCAACCAGAACGGAATACAGGCAAGTTGAGGAAACATACATGATTGCCAGCGACAGGAGCATATTGACTGGAACCTGCTGGACGACAAGCGTCAGGTCATCTCCAAGCATGGTGTCCAGGAACTCATTTGGATCGGAGATGAAGAGACCATAGAGAACCATTCCGCAATCCTCCTTGGACATCATGCTCATCTTGATCATTAGTTGCTCATACGTCAGGTTCTTGTCCATGAGGATATTCCTGATGTGGAGAGGGATTGTCTCCATCAAGTCCATGGAGTTGCCAAGTCCAATCCAGTAGCGATATTCCATGATCGAATCGATGCTGTTGCGGAGATTCTTCTCCTTTGGATTGTCGGGCAGCGGACGTGCGGCTAATTTCCTGTTGCGTGAATGCTTCGTCAGGGAGACTTCCTTCTTGGATGACTTGACAAACTCCGTGACAAAGGCGTCAGTGTGCAGGCGCTTGCCATTTTTCTGCCATGCAGAGAGGCGTGTCAGAAGAGCATTCCAGTATGAATAGGAAAAATTCCATCGGGTGTATGGAACAAGGCATGGGTATTTCTCGATCCAAGCCGTGTCACCATCGCCGATTTCGTTGAAATTATCCAGGTCATAGTGCTTTAGGACTTCGGGAAAGTTTTCAGCTATAAGAAGGATTTCATTTGGAGTCATCGAATAGGTGTCGCAGTCGTTCAGCCATTGTGGCTGGCGTTCCAGAATCCGCCCCAGATAACGCGAAGCAATTTTGTTCAGGTTGCATCGGTCACGTAACTGGGGCTGATTGAAGAGAATGGTCTCCCAAGCCTCCCCATGAAAATCATCAGACGTGAAATGATTGAAAAGCGACGGCTGGCAGGCGATGATGTCCGCTTGGTCGAGTGTCGTCAACGAAAACTGCCAGCTATTCTTTTGGGAGCGCTCCTGTTCATAGTTGACGATGAACTGAGGCTGCTGGCTGAGCACTTTCTTCCAATCACTGCTGCGCAACCGTTTCCATGGTTCATATTTGGCGAACTCCGGATGGCGTGAAAGCAACTTCCCCCAGAGTTTTCCAATTGCCTGCGAATCCTTTTTGAACAAGGATTTCACCGATGGAACATGCGCATCCAGTTCTGGATGGGCAATGAGTACCTCCAGCCACTGATTGGCGCTCATGAAGGAGAGCGTGATTTTCTTCGGCGCATGACTGATGAACTCGGGATGCTCCATAAGGATGTCATGCCAATCCGCCGGGCCGAACTGATTCCATGGACACTTGTCCTCCAATTCAGGATGACAGAGAATCGTCTCGGTCCAGAATTTTGTCTCAAGATGTTCAAATTTACTGTTCATGTCATGTTCTGTCATATAAAATTCCTTAAACTAAAACCTTGTCATCCTACTGTGCTGGCCATACTTGATTTGACTAAAGACTGCATGATCCGGCAAAGGCTGCAGCCGTAAGGCAACGGGTTCCGTCGCGAAGCGACATCGTACGGAGTGCGAAACCATGCTTAACCGCCGGCAAGCGCCCGGAGTGGCGCTCAGCCTGCGGATGAAACAGTCCCCCTGTCATAGCGCGCGGGGCGCGCCACATGAAACAGTCACGAATACAAAAGCATCAAATGATATATGGCCAGCACAGTGACAAACTTCTTTCACCGACTTGAAGGAAGTGGACCATGCTTTGGTTGCTCCCGTTCTCATATAAAACGCTTTGTATTTCGTGTGTTGCATTGGCAACGGCGAGAATGCCGTCGGTACTCCCCTCCTGAACATAGACAATCGACGATGCCATTCTACCGATCATACGTTCATTTGGGCTTCCACCTTTCATGTCCCTGAATTTTTTCTGCATGTTTCATGGAGCCATTGGATTTACCCTGTCGGTTGGATATCCTGCTGATAATATGGCCAAATCATGAAGAATTTTCATGTTATGCTACAAAATAATAGACAATCAACCTGGAGCGGTCAAGCCACAACCAAACCGTTGAATTGGAATCACGAAAAGCACGAAATGTACGAAAAATCAACATTTTAGAGTCCACAGAATACACTGAATAAACAGAAATGCCTCCCCGCCGGGCCGACAAACTCCTGTATGTTTTGTTTGTATGTAATGACTTTTGAATGCTGAAATGTAAACGGCTCCGGCGGCTCGGCGGTTGTCGTCGCTTCTCGAGGCGGGAACAGCATCATGTGGAAGCTCTATGCCTTGCAGAAAATCTTTTCAGAAAAACAAGAAAATGAACGATAGTAGTACAGAAGGTATGGGGAAAATGAGAAGTTTTTTAGGGAAAAACACAAAAATCTTCATCTAAAATGCAAGGATTTATTTCTGTGACGAGTAAAATCTATAGACAATCAAAACAAGATTCAAGAATCAAGGAGATGAAGATGACTGAAATTCAGGAACAGATGGTTCAGGCTATTGAGCAGGTGAAGAATAATGCTCCCATAAATCCAATATCGGAGCGTATCACCAAAAGGTGATATTGAACTTCTTCAGAAATGAGAACGACATCAAATCCTCTGGTAGAGAGGCGGCCATATGCCTTGATCTTCACTGGTGACAAGAAGGCAATCCATGATTCCGGTAGTCATCCACATTCTATATCGTTCGTCGTTCAACCCGGACTTCATCTGTGACGACATGCTGGTCTCAGACCAGCACACAGGCGAAAGCCACACCTTGCAGATCCCATTCACAGTATTAATGTTTTTTGAAAAAAATATCACTCAAAAACTTGAAAAATTAAAATTTTGGTGTACAGTAAAGGTGTAACATGAAAGAATTGAAAACAGTATCAAAGTCGAGTCATAATCATTATAAACAACGTGGATTAATATTTGTAAAACCAACGGTGGTTGCGATGTAAAAAACGAAAATTATATACTATATTTAAATTTCTAAAGAAGAATATATAAGTTTCGCTAAAAAATTATCCATGAATGTATTCAACAAGAATTGTATTTTTTCCCTACTTTGTTTAATAATTCAGTATTCCCTAACAGTTTGACAATCAATTCAAAAACGATCACCAAAGGATAAAAAACAGCTTTGTTTTTTGTTCAATGGACATATTCATATCTGGCAACAAAACCATGATGAAGTGGTTTTGATAAAGTCCTTTTTGTCTGATCAACATCAATTATACGATGTCATTATCCTACCGTGGGTTACGAAGCTCCAGAGGCGCCTGCTTCATCCACGGCAAAAATCCTTTCGCCGCTACGCGGCCTGAAATCTATGCATGCACAGACTTTTGAGGGTCCCGTCTTCGGGATGATCCTGACTACTTTCCTGACAATTTTCACATTTTGTTCCTGTCTCACTCTTCTCATATTTTGACCAGGTATCATCTCGGATATTATACTGGCAATATAAGAAGAAAATCTATCTTTTGCTTAAGCACGGCTTCCTCCTGAAAAACAGAATATAACTTAACTGACTGTGTGGATTGTATTTGTAAAATATAGTACCACAAGGAGCGAAAAATAATATGAGATAATCATCATATCAAAATGTATTCAGAATAGCTTGGTTAAGAACAGGAATTAACCAGGTCCAACCGAGTTGGGCCTCCACGGTGGTGTCGTTGCTACGAAACAGCGACGCATAATACGGTCAGACGTACGCAAAAGCGGCGGATTAAGGCAAAAAAGGTCCATAACAGAGGATAATGTCATTTCCTCTGTCTCCTGGACATGTGCGAATACCGGCAATTTAGGAGAATTGGAAATGATGACGTTGAAATCATTTCCCTTGTCTCCTAAAAATGTGTGAATACCAGCAACTTAGGAGAATTGGAAATGATGAGGAAAGAATCTGGCGACTTCAAGCACACAAATTCGGAAATCGTTCGTTTTGAAGAAGATTATAAACTGATTATCTTTAGTGCTTGTAAAGCGGCAGGTTTAAGAAGATGCGATTGGGAAGGCGTTGTAAACGAAATGCTTGTCAAGTTTTCTCGGGGACGAATCGAATACGACGGCTCCCGAGGAGCGAAGGCGACCAGTTACTACTATAGAATCGCAAAGAATGTTGCGTTGGATGAATGCAGAAAGCAACGTTTGGTCGAACTTGATGACAACGAGATGGAACATGTTCTTGATGAACATGAACCTATCGTTCAGACTGAGATTGAGGATGAACGGCTTATCGTCACAGAAGCGATTCGACGGCTGGTAAAGGAAATGCGTGACAAGACAAAGGTGGAGATTTTGATTCGTTATGTGCTCAGTAAAGAAAATCGTGAAGATTTGGCAGAGGAATATGGTATTGACAATGATGATGTTTCGTTGGTTAAAACAAGATATCTCCCACGTTTAAAGCAACTTCTGATAGAAATACTGAGGGAAGACGAAGAGGGGAAGTTCAAAATCGGGAATTTCTCTGAGATACATTTTCTGCAGAAGTATATGAAGAACTGGTAGTTCAAAGTCCCGCCGCCGGGCCGCTGGCCTGGTGGTGGTCTACTAGGATGGTTCGTTCATCTGGCTTGTCTAAAACAAATACAGATATAAATGAATAGATTGAAAGGTTAACATCATTGATAACGTAATATTACTGTGTTGGCCATAATTATCTTGACAAAAATTCCGCATGGTCGGTCAGAGGCTGTCGTTGTCTGGAAACAGAATTCCGTCGAGGAACGGCGCGTAACGTGGGGATGAAGACGCCCCTTGACATGGCACGCGGGACGCGCCACTGAAAATGGTCGGCAAGTAATCTAATGATTTATGACCTGTACAGTAAGCTTTATCAGACGATGTGGATTTTTCAGATGAAAGCCACTGGGTGATTCCCCGTAGCGGATCACGGCGTTTTATCTATCAATCATGAAAACAAAGGAACAAACGAGTAAATGGAAAAGAAGAAACAGGAAGACGTGCTGAACATTTTAAGGGACTTTCTGGCATTGCCACATTCGTCGGATGCCGTTCTCGACAGATTCTCGGAACTGCCTGGAGCCGTCAGGGCGACAGATGAAGATGGCTTGGGCCATGTTTATGTTCCCTCCACCCGTCCTTCGCCAGTGCTGATGGTGGCGCATGCCGATGTTTTCATCGGTGAAGAAAACCCACCTGAATTGTTTGAAGACGATAAAATCATCTGCAATCCAGGGCATATTCTCGGCGCGGACGATCGTGCCGGCTGCGCCATCATCTGGGCGCTCCGCCATTTGGGGCATGGCATACTCATTACCGACGAGGAGGAATTCGGCTGCTGGGGTGCGATGGATATCATGGAATATCATACTGAACTCCGAGAGGAGTTGCAGAGCCGTTACCAGTTCATGGTGGAATTTGACAGGAAAGGTCGAGATGAATACAAATGTTATGATGTTGGTACCGAGGCATTCCGTCGCTATGTCGAAAAAATGACCGGCTTCCATGAGCCCGACCGTCGGTCCATTACGGATATTTCAGTTCTTGCGCGGGACATCTGCGGCGTCAACCTTTCCTGCGGATACATGAAGCACCATACAGAGGACGAATATATCGTCAAGTCTGGCTGGCTGAACACGTTATACATTGCTGAAAAATGGTTGTCCTCCTCAGACCTGCCACGATTTGAACGTCAATAGTCTTTCTTCATATCGTTTAATTTGAACAAAATGATGTGCACAATGATTACTATAAAAATGGGCAGACTTAAATGGATATAACATAAATTATTATTTCTTGAAATAACCAAAAACAACTGAACTGTATGAATACTTTTTGTTTTCAGAGCTGTCCCAGTCCTCGTCAAAAATGACGAATTCATGGCGTGTTTGAGCGTAAAGTGCCTTGTTTTTTCAAAGCACCCTTTTTGTGTGTAAAAATATTCAGGTTCAAATCCTTCAAAAGCCCTCGAAGCAGGGCTGGTAGGCCGTGCCCAGGCTTCCCCTGATGAGATGGTGGTGCCGTTCACGCGGCGTGTCGCAGCATTCGATCACGGCAGGCATCTTGAAATAATTCCACAGCACGGCCCGCAGAAGCGTGAACAGCCGGCAGAACTGGTGCCTCCATTTGTTCTGCCAGGCGATGAAGCGGAGCAGGAGATATGCCGGCAGCGCCGTCCAGACCTGCCAGCGCACGGCGTTCTCGCTGTTGCCCAGGAAATCGGCCAGCTGCAGCGTCTGCTTCAGCTCCTTGAAGAACACCTCCACCCCCCAGCGGCACTGGCAGGGCTGGCAGATTGAGAACGCCGACCATTCGAAGTTGTTCGTAATGAAGGACATCTTCACCATCTTGCCCCTGACCTCGACCATGGCGGCCACCAGACGCAGCTCATTCGGGTAGTTCTCCCGGGTCTTCGGCCCGGACAGCCTTATCCGCTCGTCCGACAGCACGGCGCATTTTTTCCAGGCGTATTTACGCTTGCGTTTTTTC
>JAGCSE010000258.1 GCA_017964325.1 Victivallales bacterium
TAATGAGTAATGAGTAATGAGTAATTAAACAGTAATCATTAATCATAAATCATTAATAAGTTACTACGAGGGCGATGAATGCGAGTGTTTCATCGCCGACGCATTCGACGGAATGGGAGTTGCCTTTGCCCGTGAGGACGGTGTCGCCGACGTTGATTTCCGTGACGGTTCCCGCATCATTGACTTTTCCTTTGCCTTTGACGACGATATAGACTTCGTCTTCCCCCTCATGGGCATGGAGCCCGATGCCCGCACCGGGCGGGAGGATCAGTTTGGAGCAGACGCGGACGTGCGGGCCGCCGAAATCCTCTTTGTTGAAGTATTTTTCGAGCGTAACGGCGCCCGGGCCGCCTTTCATGTTGACGCGTGTTTCGAGTTCGTAGGTTCCTGCGCGTTTGATCATGGTCGTTTCCTTGTGTTGGATGTTCCTTTATGGGTTGTATTTAAGCCGCAAGACGATGGCTGTGCGGCATGGAAGATGAAGCTTCAGAGAATAACGCTTCTCCTCAAAATCGTCGTCGGTTTCCGTCGTGACAGTCCAGCCGGAGCCGATGCGTCCAAAACCGCCGTAGAACGGATTGTCGGAATCGAAGACAGGCTCAAATGTAACGGCTTCAGGGAATTGCAGTTCGAGTTCGGGCTGTGATTTGACGGGATGGAAATTGAAGCAGAAAAGAAGACCATCCCGCATGAAGCAGAGGATGTTGTCTTGGTCGTCGATTCTCACAAGGCGCGGCTTGACTTTGTGGAAATTCGGATGATTTCGGACGAGCGTAAGCATCGCATGGTCGAATTCAGCTAAACCTTTGTAACGCAACAATGGATTGTCGCGCAGCGACCAAAGGCGTTTGGCATGGGTAAATGACCATCCATTGCCGTCGCGCGGGAAATCAATCCAGTCGGGATGACCGAATTCATTGCCCATGAAATTGAGATAACCATGCCCAGAGGTGGCTAACGTCAACAGCCGAGCCATCTTATGGATTGCGATGCCGCGATCAACCATCATCGACTGCGAACCGAGCTGCATCTGGTAATACATATCCGCGCCGATGAGCTTGAAGATGAATGTCTGGCCGCCGACCATGGCTTGGTCGTGGCATTCGACGTAAGCGATGGATTTTTCGTCTTGCCGACGGTTGTTGAGCTCATACCATAGGTGGTCCATGTTCCAGTATTCGTCCAACGTGTCGCAGAGCTTGAACCAGAGGTCGGGCACGCCCATGGCGAAGCGGTAGTCGAAGCCGCAGCCGCCCTGTTCGACGGGAGCCGCAAGGCCGGGCATTCCCGAAACGTCCTCCGCAAATGTCCATGCTTCGGGTTTTATTTCATGGATAAGTTTATTGGCTAGAGCGAGATAGGTGACTGCGTCAGCATCGACGTTATCGGAGAAATAGTCGTCGTAGCCGGTGAAGACATGATAGAGGCCGTGGTCGCGGTAGAGCATGGAGGTGATGCCGTCGAAGCGGAAACCGTCCAGATGATATTCGTCCAACCAGAATCTGCATTGGGAAAGGAGGAAGCGGCAGACTTGCGGCTTGGCGTAGTCGAAACAGCGGGAATCCCATGCGGGATGCCATCCGCGTGCGCCGTCGTGGAAATAGAGATATGGCGTACCGTCTTGATAGCCAAGGCCTTCAATTTCATTCTTGACGGAATGCGACTGGACAAAATCCATGATGACGCGCAGTCCAAGGCCATGTGCGGTGTCAATAAGCTCCTTGAAATCATCGGGTGTCCCAAACAGGTCGCAGACGGAGAAGAAATTGGAGACATGATAGCCGAAGGAGCCGTAGAACGGATGTTCTTGAATGGCCATCAACTGGACGGTATTGTAGCCCGCATCTGCGATGCGTGGCAGTGTCAATTCCTTGAATTCACGGAACGTGCCGATGGCGTCCTTTTCCTGCGCCATGCCGATATGCGCCTCGTAGATGAGCGGTGAACCAATGTGCGGGGAGTCGTTTTTCCAGATGTATGACGTGGGTGGATTCCAGACTTGCGCGTTGAAGACGACGCCGTATTGGCTCATGCCGCTTTGATGGCGGATGATGCGCGTGGCGGCGGAAGGAAGGCGGAAGCCTTCGCCGCCATCCCATTGGACGAACATGCCGTAGCAGTCGAGATGGTGGAGCATGTCGCTTTGGAAGACGCCTTCCCAGACGCCGTCTCCAATTGGCTGGAGGCGGGAGTCGTCATTGTGGGACCAGTTATTGAAAGTACCTGTCAGCCAGGCATTTGTGGCGTTTGGAAGCCATTCGCGGAAGACCCAGTGGCGACCGAGGCGATGAAGGCCGAAGAATTCATGCCAGTCTGGCGGATAATTGCGCTGTTGCTCCTGTTTTTGACAAAATGCCTGAAAGCGCTTTTGGAGGGTTGGCTGAAATGGTTTCAGCCAAGCATCGTCTGAAAGCGTTTTTGGGAGGTTGTCAAAATCGCAGGATAGCATAGGCTAGATAATAGCTAGAAGGGATAGTTTTTAAAACAAAGCCCCCGAGCGGAGGCGCGGGGGCTGGAAATCACATCAACATACTGATGCGGAAGGGATTAGGGCTGCCACTGACCTTTTTCCCATCTGACTTTGGACATGAAGAAATTGCCGGAATAGGCAATCTGGAGGACAGGAGCGTAGTCTTCAGAACTGCCAGATTTTCCTTTCTTGACATGCCAGAAGCAGGAGATGATGGGGAAAAGGGTGGGGTCATACGGATTGTTGCCGTTGAAGGAATCGCCATTTTCGAGCTGGTATTCCTTGCAGTCCGCGAGGGTGGGACAATCTGTGGAATTTGTTCCAAACCAAGATTCTGCAACACCATCGGACTTGCCGTTGCACATCTGATAGAGGTAGGAAATACCTTTGCCTTGGAGGTTTTTCTTCTTGCTGTCACCAAAGTTCGGGGCTTCATCGACATGGGTGCGTCCAGGCGTGTCATAGAACATGGAAGCCGTGCCGGAACCGTTGTTGCCGCCGTCATACGGATGGGGGTCGCCATTGAATTTTTTGTCCATAGGACAACGGTAGAGCTTTTGGGTGTTGATGTAGTCCGGATAGAGGGTTGAGAGCCAATAGGGGAAACGGTCACGGAAATCCTGACGGTACATCATACAGGCCGTCGAGAAACCTCTAATTTGGTTGATGCACGTGGTTTGGTTGGCTTTTTCACGGGCTTTGCCGAGAGCGGGCATGAGCATGGCGGCCAAAACAGCGATGATGCCGATGACGACCAGCAGTTCGATCAAGGTGAATGTTCTTTGTGTTTTCATGGTAGTCTAGATGATTTATTGATGAATTTTTATAGAATTATTAAAACAATACTATAACGGCTTCTTTTGTCCAATTATTTGAGTTTTTTTTGAAGAAAATTTGTGTTGTTTTCTTTTGTATTGCGACGGCGGGATGCCGCCGCCACACTCGCGCGACGGCGAGACGCTGCCGTTACTATGGCTCGATGGTGATTTTCTTGTGGGCGACGGGTGACCATGCGTTGGCTTTCGAGCAACTGCGGACATGGAGGAACCATGTGCCTGGAGCGGTGTTGGGGAAGGAGGCCGTAGCTTCCGCTTGCGTAACTTTCTCTTCTGGAACGGTGTCTGGTTTTTGGTCGAAGACGACGGCGTAGCCGTTGTCGTCGGATGTTTCAGACCACGTGAATGCGGGATTCTTTCCCTTGTTGGAATAGATGGTGAAATTGTCGATGTAGAGCCTTGCATCCCTAGGATTTACATAACCGTGTCCGTTGACAGCGGTTGCCCATGTGGAGAGTTCTGCCGCGATGAGGCCGTTTGGCGGAATGCCTTTGGTAAAGCGCGTTTTCATGAGCATATCGCGGAGGTTGAAGGACGTTTCATGCCATGCATCGTCTTGAAGCGCAAATGGTTCTGCGGCTCCGACGACGGCCGGTGCGAAATAGCCTCCCGCGATGTTCTGGTTGGTCCATTCAACGATGGTCATGGCGTCGTTGACGAGCAGGGAGAGGTTGAGGGCGCAGCCAGGTTGCTTGAAGCGATAGTTGAAAGAAACGCAGGGCCAGCGATTTACATCCCAAGGGGCCTTGCGGAAGAAGATGGAGTAGAAGCCTTGGTCGTGGTTCAGATTGATGAATTCGGCGCAGGCTTTGCCTGTCGCTGCGTCATCTGTGTTGCGGAGAACCCACGCTTCGCGGCGGATTTCGAGACCGCCGAAGGTGGCGGGAGTTTCCTTTTCGCCAGGTTTTGTCTCAAGGTCCGCGAAGACAAGGCGATCCGACGGGACATAGGAGATGAGAGGGGCGGCTGGCGTAGTAGGTTTTGGCGATGCGGGCTTCGGCGGGACGGCGGCGTTGATTGGAGTTGCGGACGAGACGATTGGCAGATGACGGATTTTCGACCAGTTGGCCTGTGAATGGTGGCGATAGGCGATGTGCAGCCATGTCGCTCCACCTTCTGGCAGTTTCACTGTGAAATTTTTCCCTTTGTAGGGATTTGCTGTATCGGGAGTTGTATTAGGATTATTGTCCAAAACAGCTGCAATGGAATCGACCGTCGGATTGTCGAGGCTGATGACCGTGCCGTCAGAGATGGCGGGAACGAGGCGGACATTGTCAAGATACCACGCAAGTCGTTGATAGGATGACATGCGATAGGGGTCTGCAAACAAGAGCTTGCGGATGATAAACGGCGGCTTCAAATGCGGCTTAAGGAGGGTGGCGAGATCGATTTCAGTGTGATGCCACAGTCCGTCATGGAAGATGGACATTTTGCCGACTTGCTTCCAGGTGTTGTCCGTCCCTGTCATGTCGATTTCGAAATAACCATCATCAGTAATGGCAATGAGTTCGATTTCAATGCCTTGTGGAATCGCGTAGTCGAGGGCAAGTTTGGGGAAGGCATCCAATGTGAACGGCTTCTGTGTCAGGTAGGCTCCTGCCGTTCCGCCGACATTTTGGTTGAGAAGGCGGAGCGATTTGCCGGACGTGTAACCTTTAGAAGGACTTGCCAGCAAGAGGGCTGCACCGTCGGAGCCGCCGGCCCGCTTGAAATCGCCGAAATCGTTTTCAAAATCTTGGATGAGACGATGGCCGTGGATAACAGGGCTGGGTTCCCTATAGGGCATGGGAGCTTTCATACGTATCGATGAACGCGTGATTTCCAACTTTGTGAAATCAACAGTCGCGCCTGCTCGGTTGATGCCAAGGCCTGCGATTTGCTCAATTGAGTCGTATGGACTTGCAATGGCGATGGATGTGGCAACAAGCTTCTCGTTGTGCGGGAAATGCTTGTGGGCAGCGAGACCGATAGGTGCTTTGACGGCCAGCCAGCCAGGCATATTGGGAACAGGCTGAATGTCGTTGCCGTCGAAAGACAAAGAGAATGTATAGGGTCTGACGACATCCTTCGGTCCTGTGATTGGCATTTCGCCCGCTTGACCATTGATGGTCACGATGAGACTGAGATGCGTATCCGCAGATGGGCGGACGAGCAGTTCCAATTGTGTCATGGCATTCAGTTCAATCGGTTTGTCATAAATGACGGTGGAAAATTGGCCGCCGGAGATTGGATTTGTAACACGCGTGTATTCAGCGGGTTCGGACTTGCCATCGCCGTGACGAAATTCATGGGCGGGGAAGGCGGTAGGCGGTTCGGCGGCTCCTGGCGAGTTTTGGAAGGAGAGACTTGCACGGGCGATGGCGAGACCGTTTTCGCCCCATGTCCAAAGTGCGAATTGATAGGGTGTTAAGGCATCGAGAGAATCAGGTTGGTCGAAGACGCGTTGCAATGGATAGTATTTGCCGACATTGTCATGCCAGGCTGAATCGACAAGAATGCGGCCATCCTTTCGTTGGATGCGGAAATGCTGCCATACCTGCGTAACACGTTTGTACCAAAAGCCCTCGTGACGGCGCAGACCTGGGACAACGCGGTCTTTGTTACTTGCAAGGCATTTATCCTTCAGAAATAGTTGTGACGGGAAATCATAGATACCGTTGATGAAATTGTAGCCCGAATCGAGATTCGTTCCATCTGCGCCGAAGGCGAGGTTGATGCTGATGGGATAGGTGAAATGCGCACGCTGCGGCGTTCCTTCCATGGGGGCGGCGAAGATTTCCAAATCGAAGTCCCCCGTGATTTGACGGAGGTTCCAAAGCACGGCGTTGCCGTGTTTTACCTCCGTTGGGCCGGGGATGCCACGTCCTGCGAAGAACGACCAGCGGGGGACGCAGGCCCAGCGGTGGGTCGCCTTCCATGAACCAATTTGCGGAAACCACGCTGTGGGGGCGTGTTCGAAGCTGTAGTCAAGTCGGTTGGAGGAGGATACGAGTGCGGAATCACGCCAGTCAGGGCGTGAAAGTTCCGACAGGGAGTGTGTAGGTCCCAAGTCGGCGGCGAAGAAGCCCTTCATATTGGCGGTGGAGGCGGCGTGCTTGATGAGCGGCTGTCCGTTGAAGGAGACGGTGACGGTGGAGCCCATTTCCAATTTCAATTCTGTAATTTCTTTTGGGGCAGTTGCTTCCGTGATTTGCTTGCCATTCAGGCTTAGAATGGCCTTTCCGTCTTTGCAGTCTAAAAGATAGCCTTGTGCGGGATTTTCCTGCGTGGTGAAAGCGCGGATTCTGAAGGATGAAATAGGTGTCTGGTTGTCTGCTTTCTTCCATGTGAAGTCAATGGTGGAGAAAAGGCGTGAACGGAACCAGACGAGATTGTCCGGCCCATCGTTCCAAAAGCTGCGCGGATGGGCCCATTGGGACATGTAAGGGTCTGTCATGAAGTTCTTTCCGGAAAAGTCAGACCAACTTTGTTCGCATGGGCCGAAGGGGGAGGACAACGTCTCTGGTAAGGATGAGATGGAATCGACGGTCACATCGTCGAAAAACGCGGAATCCGTATCCCGCAGATAGAGGCCGACACATCCCGCGCCTGTGGCGTTGAAAGGAAGCTGGAATAGCTTCTTGCCTGCGACAACGGCAGCTATAACATTTTCCGAAACAAGGACTTCTGCTCTTGTCCAAGCATCTGTCAGGCGACAGGTGGCTTGAGCGAGAATGGTGTCATGGCCATTGAGTCGATAGACGAGTCTGGCTTGGGAGGTGGCGCGATCGAGTTCGAGACGAATGAACGTATCATTGGAGACATGCGCGATGACGAGCCCCCAAACAGCGTTGGGAGAAGATGATATGGCGGATGTTCCATATCGGCAGTTGCGCCAGAACCATTGGGAGGTGTTGGCGATGGCGATGGCTTCGCCTTTCGGCGATGAGCCCCAGAATTGGAACGCGCCCTGCGACGTGCCTGGATTGATGCTCATATTGAGAAGGAAACGGCCGCCGTTGTTTCGCCAGAGATTCGTGTCATTTTCATCTGTGCGGGCAAAGTCGTCTTGAAAATGGATTGGCGCAAGTCGTTGGAAGATAGGCTTGATTGGTGATGGAGCCGATTCGAAGACAGGACGTGGCGGAAGTGCGGGGGCGGGGTTGCCTGTGGCGGCGATTGTCTGGTCGAAGGCGAGCTGCGTTTTGTTTGGGGCAAACCACAGCTGCAGGATTTTGGCTTCTGGTGGGATGGGGGCTTCCAATAATTTTGCGGGCGGTTCCACAGAGACGTTATAGAGAATGCAACTGTCTTTAAGTGAAAGACTTAATATTGGCTTTTCGCCTTTTTTCGCGAGGGAAAGGGAGTCCGTTTTGGCATCTAGCGGAACCTGAAGCACATGGGTGAATTGGGCGTTCACGACGAAACAGACGAAGAAAAGGGAGAGGATGGATATTTTTTTCATGGCGATGATGTTCAGAAGACGAAATGAATACAATTTTGTCAATATATAAACGTATCAGATGTGAGGAGATTTGCAAGGCGGAAGGCGTGAAACAAGCATGGTGATTTGATAAATATGGATGAAATGGTAAATTAATACTTTTTTGCAAAAAGTTTCGTCTGTGAATGATATAAAAGTTTGGATTGAGCAATGGAATCAAAGAACGGTTTTTCGAGCAAGATCGGTTATGTTTTGGCGGCAGCTGGTTCGGCGGTCGGCCTTGGCAATATCTGGCGTTTTCAGTATTTGGCGGCGCAGTACGGCGGCGGCATATTTCTCTTCACCTATTTAATATTGGTATTGACGTTCGGCTATGCGCTGTTGATTTCGGAGAACTGCATCGGCCGTATGACGGGAAAAGGGCCGGTCGGTTCATATCGCGATATGTGCGCAGGCAAGAAGTCGTTTTTGAAATTTGTGCAGGTCGGCGGTTGGATTAACGCGATTGTCCCGTTGATCATCGTGCCGTACTACTGCGTCATCGGCGGGTGGGTTGCGAAATACGTGTTTACGTTTTTGACGACGCCTATCAGCAGTTTTGACCGCTTGGCGACGGTTGACGTGAACGGCACGGCCGTAAATGCCTCACAGCAGTACTTTGTGAGTTTCATCACGTCAACGTGGCAGCCGATCATCTTCTTCCTGATTTTTGTGGCGATACTTGTTGTGGTTGTCGCTTGCGGCGTTGAGAAGGGCGTCGAGCGTTTCAACAAGATTCTGATGCCTGCGTTGATCATCATCGTTCTCGGCATCTGCGTGTATTGCTGCTTCCTGCCAAACGCCGCCAAGGGCTTCAAGTATTATTTCGAGCCTGATTTCAGCAAATTCAGCTTCATGACAGTCGTGGCGGCGATGGGGCAGTTGTTCTATTCGCTGTCCATCGCGATGGGAATCATGGTGACATACGGTTCTTACATGCGGAAGGAGGACGATCTTGTCTCCAGCGTGAACCATGTGGAACTTTTCGACACAAGCGTGGCGTTTTTGGCCGGCATGATGATCATTCCGGCAGTCGTGGCGTTCGGCGGCGAGGAGGCTGCGAAGGCGTCCGGCCCTGGATTGGTGTTCATCACGATGCCGCAGGTATTTGCGAGTTTCACGGGTGGACGTCTGGTAGGCTTCCTGTTCTTTATTTTGGTATTGTTCGCGGCGGCGACGTCCGCCATTTCGCTTTTGGAGACGAACGTGCAGTCCATCGGGCAGGAGTTGAAACTGAGCCGCAAGCAATCCATCATCTTCGGCATGATTGAAATCATCGTCATCGGCATCATCACGATTCTCGGTTACAGCGTTTTGTCGAATGTCCATCCGCTGGCATTCATCGACCACTACAAGAATCTGGACATTCTGGATTCGCTGGACACGATTTCCAACAACATCATGATGCCGATCGCCGCCATTTTCACGACGATTCTTGTGACTGGTGTCATCGGACTGGAGAAATTCTGTGCGGAAATCAAGCAGACGTCGCATTGGCGGCGTGAATTCATCTACCAGTTGTGCATGTGCCTCATCGTGATCCCTTGCCTGCTGGTGATTCTGCTGAATTCCATCGGATTGATCAAGTAAGATAAGTAATGTAGATGCTCCAGAATATTCGGGATATCTGGAGCATCATTGTTTTTTGCTGAGTTGCCATGTGAGCGCAGGCTATTATTTTAAAAAAAACGCATTAATTGAAGATAAGTGATGCCTGTGGAGGACAGGCGGCTGCCATAGACTTTGAAATGGTGGTTTTGGTAGAATCCGAGAAGATTTGGATTTTCTTCACATTCTAGAAATACGATTCCGCCGCCAATTCTGCGTTGAATGTCCTGTAGAACTTCAAATGCCAGTTCCATTAGTCTATTGCCAGAAATATATTCGTGTTTGGGCAGATTGAAGTTTTTACCAAACTGGGCAATCAGATAAGAAGAAGAGAGCAAACTGTCAGAATCTGCATCATATGTTCCATGTTTGAGAATCTTGCTTTTGAAGGTATTGCTCTGATGGTTACAGGCAATTTTAAATAGTTTGCCAGCCAACGCAAAGTAACCTGCAAGTTTGTGTTCATCATTCAGGATAAAATAGGTAACTGCTATTTTCTGACGAGCAAATGGAATCGCTTTGTCATGTATGAATTGTTCGATTTCCGTGTTCAACGGACATTGAAAACTTAGAGCAAGATTCTGAGTATATTCATATCCATATAAATCTAAAATGTCATGGATATTAATGATTGAAAATGCCATTTTACGCTCCTTGTGAAAAACAAATTTACCCAAGGACGCATTTGACAGGCTGAAATAAATGTTTAAAAATTCCCCTTGTTTTCCAATCAGAGCTTTATCAATAATCAACCAAGAATTTTCTTTATCTTTTGGGGATCAGTTACTATGTGGCTTTTGCGATGTTTTTTATGTTGCGGTTGCTTTTCAAACCAGTCAAGCGCCTCCAGAATTTTCTTTACGGCTTCTGGGTCGTTAACCGCGAAATTATGGAATATGCTTTCTGTCGCCATATCTGAATGCTCCTTGTTTATTCAATACTTTACATCGTCTTAAAGAAATTTCAAATGAATTAAGGTAATATCCAGAAAAATATTCTTTGGAAAAGTTAATGGTTGATAAGTTGAGATTGCTGAATGGCGTTGTTGTGAAACCGACGCCGATAGGGCATCGGTTTCACGAAAATATCACGGCTTGGCGGCCATGATGGCTTCCGCAAGCTGGTGGCGGTAGGT
Organism: Victivallales bacterium; assembly: GCA_017964325.1. The sequence goes on from JAGCSE010000258.1 coordinate 10,512, forward strand.
GCGCAGCAGTTTCGGATCACGGGAGAACTGCTGCATGGTCGTCACGAGTTCTTCCGGAACGGGAAGTGACTTGCCTGTGCGTTTTTCCAGTTCGAGAACGTAGGCGTAGTCCTCCAAGCCGTCGCGGAAATTCTCCGAACGGATGGTGCCGAGGAGACCGTCGGGACCTGCGCAGAAGATGGAACCGTCGCCGTTTGCGGTCTGGTAACTGGCTGGATTCCAGTCAGTATAGGGGCCGCCGTCGATTGGCTTCTTATTGAGTGGCCAACGGGTGAGGGCGTAGTAGAGGAAGCCGTCTGGACGGTATTTGGCAGTCATCGCGCCCATGAGAAGACGCGCTTCGATGGCGTCGTATTCGATGAACCAGTTGGCGTAGGGATGGGGCGGCCCGATGCAGATGTACCACCAGATCTTGTGGCCTTTCGCGCGGCTGCGGGCAACCGTTTCCGGATTGTATCGCGGCGTCAGCGGTGTAAAAATGTCAACGGCGTCATCAAGACAGGTTTCGAGCCCGAAACTGTGGTCGTAGGCCGTCGTCGCCAGCGGAATGTTCGGATATTTGGCCTTGATGGCCTTATAGACTTTTGCGATGACGGGGAACGTGTTCATCGGATATTCATCGTATCCATAGACATACGCATATTTCAACAGATTCTCCTTCTGGAGGATGGGCGTCCAGTAGTCGAGCACGTTGAGAACATGGTCGATCTCCTCCTGTACGCGCGGGTCGTCAGGATTGGTGCATTCACGCGGCGTGTGAACGGAAATGATGTTGAAACAACGGAGCAAGTCTTTGTCGCGCAGACGTTTCAATGCCTCGATGGGGAGGCCAAGCGACTGCGGATTGCCGCGTTTGGCACCACGGTAAATGTTGTCGATGTCGATTTTGTATTCGGCGAGTTTGTCAACGCATTGATTGTAAATTTGGTTGTAGCGTTCTTGACTGATGTCGTTGCCCCAGACTTGACGGATGTGGTTGCGGAAATCGGTGGCTGTATCCAATGGTGACTTGTCCGGCAGGACGAAATCGAAAACATGGAGAGACAGCGGCAGCGAAGCGACGGCCTTGCCGTCTGCAAGTATCTGGACATTGGCATGATAGATGCCCGGCTTCGCATCTTTGGGTGTCTTGAAGCGGAGCCAGAAGGAAACGGCTTCGTGCGGGGCGACCTTCGCGGCCTTCTGGAAGTCAAGAATTGGATCGGGCCACCAGCCCTGGTAGTCTGCGGCGTATGGCGGCTTCTCGCATTTCACATGGCCGACGACGGCGACGCAGACGGCGTCGGACGGCAGCGTATAGTCACCGTTTTTTAAAGGACTTACTGTTATGGATGCGGTTGCCTCACGATTGCCGACAGCGACAATCTGGACGCTTTCATATTCATTCTGAGCCATTTCCAGCTTGATTTGATTGGCGAACGCGACATCCTTCAACGGCAGGTCGTTGATCATGACTTTCGTCATGGAATCGGCGACGGCGACGCCGAAGGGCGACTGAGGGAACGCCTTGGCCGTCTGGGCGATGATGTATTCTTCGTCTAATAAGCGGCCGTGTTTGGCAAACCAATCCTGCAGAAGGCGTTCGCTGTCAGCGAGTTTCCGTAGCTGGCTGAGCGAACTGATATCGGCTGCTGCGGCTTTTTCGCCTTCCGCGAAATTTGCTGCGATTTTTTCGTAATCCTCCAGTAAGGTGCCGCGCCGTTCAGGCGGAATGGCTTCGATTTGCTTTCTGACGGCTTCCAGCGGGGCTTTCATCAGGAGGATGTCTTCTTTTTTTGGGGGGTGCAAACAGATGGCTCTTAATGCGGCTTTACCATTTTTCGTAGTGGAGGAGATTGTGACAAGGCGGATGAATTGAAGATCCAATCCGGTCTTGCGCAACGTAATAGGCCATGTGTTCTCCGTGCCCGGATTTTGAAGAAATTCATGTTTGGAGGTTTTGCCGTGGGCGTCAATGATGGTGACGACAATCGGCGTGACATCGCCGGAAACATTTGTCGTGACGGATAATGCCGCGAAGGGGGACCAATCGTAGCCTATATAGTTGTCCTGCAAGGTGTGGAAACTGAAGGGAAGTGACGACACATACTGTGGTCTGTCGAAGGTCGCGAGCCTGGCAAAATCCTCGACGGGGACATTGTTCTGCAAGTTGCGTTTCACGAGGGCGATACGTTCATAGAAAAGGGTGAGCTCCTTGGCCGGACGCGTCATGAACAAGTCGAATTTGACGATGGAATCGCCTATGGTCGGCTGGAATTCGGAGACAGGCAGCATGATTCTGTTCCAATATGGTTCAAGCATGATGTGCTTGGTCCAACGTTTTTTAGGACCGTCCAGACAGACGCCGAGATCAACGTTTCCCTGTTGCGGTGGATTATAGACGGAAAACGCGAAGGCGTCCCATCCGTCCAGATTTGCACCATTGAAATTTGGTTTGTTGAAATAGACGGATGGCCATTCGGGATCGCCTTTCTGCTTGTATTCTGGATAAATGACTTTCAGGTCTTTTTCCTTCGGAGAGCCCGGCTTAGGAGCCAGTTCGTTCTTCATGCCAGGAAATGAACCAGATGCGGGCATTTTATCAGGCGGGAAGAAGACGAGTTCATCAAGCGGAGCGGCAGTAAGGGCGGCTGTGAGAAGCGATAGGAAGGCAAAGAGTCTTTTCATGTTGCATTCTTTTATATATTAAGGTAAAAGACAAAAAAGTCCCCTTCATGGTGAAGGGGACACGGATGGAATCAAGGCATGGCTTTCAGCATGGTTTGCAGACCAATGAGGGAGTCTTTCAGGCAGTCCATGGCGGGGCGGCCGTCAGGATAGGTCTCCTGTTCGACGGTCAGCCAGTCGGTGTTGCCGATTTCGCGGGCGGCCAGCAGGACGGACGGCCATGGAACGGAATCCTGCCCGAGAATGGCCTTTTTCGCGCCTTGGTCTTTCTTGACGACGGATGGCTTGATATGGAGCGTGCGGGAACGGCCCGGATATTTACGGATGAGGGCTGCTGGATCCTGCCCTGCGACGTAGGACCAGCCGCAGTCTTGCTGGAGGATGACGTCTTCTGAAGTATTTTCAGCGAAGAGCTCCCAGAAAGTCTTGTCTCCGAGCTTTTTGAATTCGCCCGTGTGGCAGTGGTAGCCGCAGGCCATGCCGAGTGGCTTGAGGATGGCGGCGGTCTGGTTGAAGATGTCCGCCAGTTCCTTCCATTTGTCCGGATTGGTGAAGCGACCGTCTCCGGGGACAACGAGGAACTTGCAGCCTATGGCGGCATGGAAGTCAATGGTTCTCTGGAGGTTGTTCTTGTCGAAGCTGCCTGTCCCGATGTGGGTTCCGGAGGCTATTAGGCCGAGATCGTCAAGACGCTTCTTCAGTTCGGCTGGCTTGTTGCCATAGTTGTAATAGCCTGCAAATTCGACACCTTTGAATCCCATCTGGGCGACTTTTTCCAATGCGTTGTCGAAATTGGCGCCGCAGTCTCCGCGGACGGAGTACATCTGGGCTGAAATCTGCATTTTGGATTTTGTTTTTTCCTGTGCGCTGATGCAGCTTGGGAGGAACGCGAGGCCGGAGGCGGCGATAAGACTGGTCTTCAGAAAATCACGGCGCGAGAAATTGGAAATCATTTGCTACTCCTTTGTTTGTAGTGGGATATGAAAACTAAAGAGGAACTGTCGGGGAAATGACCAATTGGCCTGGATAGTCGCGGCGGAGGCGGTCCAAATCCTTCTGTTCAAGAGAAATGGACAATGCCGCGAGATTCTCGGGGATATGCGCAATGGAGCGCATGGCGGTGATGGTGACGACGTTCTTTTGCTGGAGGAGGAAGGCGAGGCCGATCTGGGCGGCGGTTGCGTGGTATTTGGCGCACATTTCGTCCATGAGTGGACATGGCGTGAGATTGCGGAGCGGGCGCCAGGCTTCCAGCATGACGTCGTTGGCCTGACACCATGGAAGCAATTCCGGTTCGCATTCGCGGACGACGAGATTGTAGTGTACTTGGTTGAGTACGAGCTTGTTAGACGTGCAACTTTGCGCCTTTTGGAAACGTTGTAGCGAGAAATTGCTGACGCCGATAAAGCGGGCGAGGCCGTGGTCGATGACGGCATCCATGCCGCGCATGGTGTCCTCCAATGGGATGTCTGGATTGACCTGATGGATTAAAAACAAGTCCATGTAGTTTGTATTCAAGCGTTTGATGGAGTTTTCCGCCGCGCGGAGGACGTCGTCCGCATGGAGATGAGTCTTCCAGACTTTTGACGTGATGAAAAGGGAACCTCTGTCCAGTCCCGTAATAGCCTTGCCTACAAGCTCTTCGCTATGTCCGGCGGCGTACATTTCCGCCGTGTCGATGCGTGTGAAGCCGAGGGAAATCGCGTGGCGGATGACTGCGGCGAGCTGGTCATCGTCGGCATTTGGGTCGGGCAGGTCTCGGCCGCCCGTGCCCCATGTACCGAGGCCGAGGGAAGGCAGTTCGAAGCCAGAGAGGAGTTTTTTTGTCTTGAGCATAGTGGTTGGCCTATTGGTTTAAATGGTTATATAAGGTAACATAATACCACAAAATCAAATCATCCACAGAAAAAATGGAACTAAAGTCGGTTTTTGGTTGTTTAAGGAATAGAAAACATAAAAAAAGGGTTAATACGAGGAAAAGAAATAAAAATAGGATTTGTAATCTTGTCAATAGCCTTTAACTTATCAAGATGTATTGGAAGCTGAAGACAAAACAACCATGGAGTGCCGATATGACAAGAAAAATAAATTACATTGTAGGAATGCTGACATTGGTGATGTGGCTGCCGCTGGTTGGCCAGGAAGCCGCTGCGCCAGCGGCTCCTGCGCTGAAGCCGACGGCTGGTGCGGCGAAAGCGGAGAAGCCGAAGGGAGATGTCGAAGATGCTCGCATTAGTTTCATCCAGATGACGAATCTTCGTGCCTTGGGCAAGGAGTTCGAAGGTGTTGACTACATCCTGTGGTCGCAGGACGGTAAGAGATTGCTGGTGGATCGACGTTACGTTGATAAACGGACGGATGCCTTGGAAATTGACATCACGAGCGAAGCGGTCAAGAACCTGTCTTCAGGCCGACAAGGCAACGGTTTCCGCTACAACAACGGGGCTCCTGCGTGGAATCCGAAAGACAAGGGCTATGTATTTGTCGGACAAAGCGATAAGAGCAAAGACTTTGCCCGTTCGATTCCGTCCAACGGCCAACAGTGCAATCTGTGGTACTACAATGAAGCCAATGGAAAGTACACGGCGTTGACGAGCTACCAACTGTCTTTCACCAATCCACGTGGTGTGGCGATGCCGCGTTTTTCCTCTGACGGCAAACAGATTTTCTGGTGCGGCGCGGACGGCGGAAAGGGAAACACATTCTGGGGGCAGCGTGCGCTGTTCATCGGAGATTTCATTCCAGGAACGGTTCCGCGTGTGAAGAACATTAAGAAATTGCAACCGAGCAACAACCATGATTTCTATGAAAGCTATGGATTTACACCTGACGGCAAGAAGCTGCTGTTTGTGGCGCCGTTCGAGAAGGAAACGCCATGGTATGCCGCAGATATCTGCTTCATGAACGTCGATGGGACGGAGGTCCAGAATTTGACGAATACGACGCAGGTGTGGGACCGCTATCCTTCGTTGTCGCCGAAAGGCAAGAAGATCATTTGGAGCTCCAGCGAGGGCTTCGAAATCGCGTATCTTGGCATCGGTGGCAACCGCTGGCAGTTGGAACTGAAGTCCGAACTGTGGATCATGAACAGCAACGGACAGGACAAGCGGCAGTTGACACGCTTCAACCGCCGTGGTTCGGAGCATAGTTTTCTCGTCAACGGTCGCCGCGCATACGTCGGCATGACGGCATGGAATCCCGACGGCAAGCAGATTGCGTTTGTCGTGTATCACGACCAGACGTTGAGCGGCAGCATGGACGGCTTGCTGTCCCGCGTGTTTGTCGCGGACTTGGTGGAAAGCAATGTGTATAATGAATAGTGGCCAAGATGGCTGCGTGCGGAGTTTTGACGCATAGATCCCCGCGTGGTCGGTTATGGGAGGGACCTGCGGGAGCGGGGCCTTCCCGGTTATCAGGTTCGCGAAGCGGTATGACTGTTCAGGACTTTGATTGAAAAAAGTTGTAAAAAACGCGTGTTCGCCTCCACATTGAGGCATCGACGTCGTCAGTTCGTCGCGCTGTGTGCTTCGCGGCGGCTCGTGGAACAGCCGATTTCTGCCGTTCGGCGAGCCGCTACAGCAGAGACCCGTCGTTCCGCAGCATCCTCATCAGTTTTCGCATTGCTTTGGTCTCGGTTCAATAAAGGCCGTGCCTGTGGGATAAAGGCGGTAAAGACACAAGATTGTAAATAGTGTCTGCTTGTTTAAGCATAATATCTGGATTCTCCCGCATGCGCCCTCTCCAGTAGAAAAATCTTTTTTTGTAAAAATATTGTTAAAAAGTTCAGCGGGATGTCAGAAAAACCGAATCCTGTCGCCTATATGATATGGAGGACAGGGCCGGCGGGACGCATTGTGCAACAAGGAACCAATTAATCCGTAACGTTCATTTTAGGGTGACCGATTTCATGCTTGTTTAAGCATAATAATCAGGACAACCTATATAGGGAGACCTTAATCTGTGTTTTTTTTACTTAAAAAGACGAATATGGCCCCCTAAAATGAATGGTTCAGATTAATATGAAAAACGACAGAGTGATTCCGACGGGCATGGATTTGCCGCAGCGTGTGAAGGCCCTCCTGTTCGAGGAGGGCGATGCCGTTGACGCGGAGGGGCGGTACATATTCATAAAAAAGCTAGGCCATGGCGCCATGGGGAAGGTGTTCCTCTTCCGGGATGCACGCATGGGGGGGCTCAGGGCATTGAAGACGGTCGATGAAATCCTGACCCAATACCCGGAAGCGGTGGAGAGCCTGAAAAGAGAATGCAAAATGATGCAGAAGCTGACCCATCCGAACATCGTGGCCGTGCGGGACCTTGTCATGGACAGTTGGAAGTATCGGTACTACATCGTGATGGACTACGCGAAGGGCGAGACCCTCCGGGAGTATCTGGAGAATCAGCAGCAGAAGCCGCGCCAGGCGACGGCGCTGGAAGTCGTACGGCTCATGGCAGTGGCTCTTGATCATGCGCATGAGAACAATATCGTCCATGGGGACGTGAAGCCCGAGAACACGATGGTCGAGATTGGTGATGATGTCAAGTCATTGAAATTGAGTGATTTCGGACTGAGCTACCATATCCAGGCGACCACCGCCAGCCTGAGCGGGTTCCGTATGTCGGCTAAAGGGACGGCGCCCTATATGGCCCCGGAATTGTTTGAAATGGAATACGGCGACGGTTCGGAGCCGCAGAAGCCTGGCAAGGAGGTGGATTTGTATGCGCTGGGGACGGTCGCGTATGAAATGCTTGCCGGCAGGCGTCCGTTCAACGGTCCGAATGAGATCGTTTTGGCGCACAAGGTTATTTACGAAGAGGTACCGAAAATCGAAGGGTTGCCGGACTATATGAACGCGGTGTTGAAAAGGATGCTGGCGAAGAGGCCGGAGGAGCGTTTCGGGAGTTGCGCGGCGTTCGCGGAGGCTCTTTCTGCCGCTCCCGTACCCGCGCCGATCGTGGTCACGCCGCCTCCTGTGGCGAAAAAACAGGCCTCGAATTGCGATAAATACACCTACGTACCCGCGCCGATCGTGGTCACGCCGCCTCCCGTGGCGCCTCCACAGCCGCGTCCTGCCATTGTAAGGATGCCGTCTCCGCAGCCGCTGGTCAACAAAACACCTCTGACCCTGCCATTGGATGGCAAAGATACGACGTTGATGTTGTCTGGCGACGTGCCGTTGGAAATGGTCCATATCCGTGCGGGAAGCTTCATGATGGGAAGCCCGTTGTCGGAGGAAGGGCGATACGACGACGAGAAACAGCATAAGGTAACGTTGACAAAGGATTTCTGGCTTGGCAGGTATCCGGTGACGCAGGGGCAGTGGCAGGCCGTCATGGGGACGACTTTGCTCGACCAGGCGAACAAGGCGCATCCGGGGGAAGGGGAGAAGTACATTGGAAACAAGGGGGGCGACTACCCCATGTATTATGTCAGTTGGGAAGACGCGATGGAGTTCTGCGGGAGGCTGACGGAGCGTGAGCGGTCGTCGGGGCGGCTTCCGGAAGGGTATGAATACACGCTGCCGACGGAGTCGCAGTGGGAGTACGCCTGCCGCGCGGGGACGGGGACGGCCCTGTACAGCGGCGGCATCCGCATCCTCGGGGAACGCAACGCCCCCGCGCTGGACGGGATCGCGTGGTACGGGGGGAACTCCAGCGTCGGATACGAAGGCGTAGGCTGGGACACGGAGGGCTGGCCGGATAAGCAGTATCCGGGCGGCTTTGCCGGGCCGAGGCTTGTCGGGAGGAAGTCGCCGAACGCCTGGGGGCTTTACGATATGCTGGGCAATGTATGGGAATGGTGCCGAGATTGGTATGGGGCTTATCCGGATGGAAATGCCACGGATCCGGTCGGGCCGTCGTCTGGCTCGTACCGCGTGGGTCGCGGCGGCTCGTGGAACGGCGACGCCAGGCGCTGCCGTTCGGCGTACCGCGGCCACGACGACCCGTCGGACCGCGGCAACGACCTCGGTTTTCGCGTTGCTTTGGCCTCAGTTCAATGAAAGGATTTCCTTGACAGCCAAAGAGCCTTCATCGGCGACGAAGCCAAGCCATGCCCGCCTTGGGCCGCCGCGTGGAACGCGGCAGGCGCGAAGCGCCGTAGGCCAGGCGGGCATGCGAAGGCTTCGAGGCGATGAAGACCGCGCGTTTTTTGATAATATATTGATGTTTGTGAATATGATAATCGATGGTCGTCAAACAACATTTGGAGGCGGATGTGCAAATAAGGGTCTTTTCAATTCCTGCAGTCAGCGAAGGACTTGACGATGAATGCGAGATGCTCAACGCTTTTCTGCGCGGGCACCGGATATTGTCCGTCAAGCGCGAATTGACGGTGCGTGACGGTGTAAGTTATTGGAGCTGCTGTGTTGAATATTTGGAAAACGGCGTGGACAGCGATGGTTCCGGCGGTGGAAGACATGGTACATTCGGGCGAAAGGAAAGGATCGACTACCGGGCGGTTCTTGATGCCGAGACCTTCGCGCGGTTTATCCAACTGCGTGAATGCCGGCGGATTGTGGCGGAGGAGAACCACGTGCCATGCTATGCGTTATGGAATGACGAAGTGCAGGCGGAACTCGCGAAATTTCCTGAATTGACGAAATCATCCATGTTGTCCGTGAAAGGTCTTGGAAAAGGCACATTCGAGAAATACGGTGACAGATTTTTGATTTTATGGCGGGAGAAAACGAATGAAACGGGCGGGCAATCTGTACATGGAGATAGCGGAGATGGACAATCTGCGACTGGCGTTCTGGAAAGCGCAGCGGGGGAAGAGGGGGAAACGGGAAGTGATGGCATATCGTGAGAATTTGGATGAAGAGCTAATGCGATTGCATGAACAACTGGTTCAAGGGGAAGTTGAAGTCGGCAGATACCATTATTTCACCATACATGATCCGAAGGAACGAATGATATGCGCTGCGGATTTTCGAGAACGTGTGCTTCATCATGCCATCATGAATGTCTGCGAACCGTTTTTTGAGCGTTACCAAATTCATGATTCGTACGCATGCCGCAAAGGAAAAGGCGTCGATGCGTGCCTGGAGAGGCTTCAGGAGATGTGCCGTCGTCATCAATGGTATTTAAAGCTTGATATCCATAAGTATTTTGACTCGATTCCCCATGAGGGGATGAAGCAAGTGTTAAGGCATTACTTTAAAGATACCAGGCTTCTGATGCTGTTTTACCGAATCATTGACAGTTATGAAGTGGCTTCAGGCAGAGGCATCCCGATCGGCAACTTGACCAGCCAGCATTTTGCCAATATGTATCTTGGGGTGCTGGATCACCAGCTCAAGGAAGTCTGGAAAGTGCCTGGCTATGTCCGTTACATGGATGATTTCATTTTGTTTTGAGGCAATTTCAAAATTGCTCAAATGTCTTCGTTTAGGAAAACACTGATCATCTGGCGCAGCCTTTGGCCGCAACCAAAGCAATCAATATGGTCTCTTTGTCTAGGCGTCTTACGTCTTTGTTCACGTCTCATGTCTCGCGTCTCATGTCAAACCATATAATGGCGACGCCATTGCGCCCTCCTGTTGGGTGGGCAAAAGCAATCAGGATTGCTTTTGGTGAGGGGCGTGAGACGAGAGACGTGAGACGTGAGACGCGCGGAGACGATGGACGGCAAGACGTTAGACGGGAGATGATTAGACGATTAGGCAGCAGGAAA
>JAGCSE010000024.1 GCA_017964325.1 Victivallales bacterium
ATGTGCTTGTGCCAATCGCGTACCCCTATTTTCAGAAGGCTATGTGGATAACATCCTTGGAGATGACGAAGCTGTTGCGAAAGCATTATGCTATATCGCAGACAACCCGCGCAGGCTTTGGGAAAAACGCGCTCATCCAGAGCTGTTTAAAGTGCTTCGCGATATCAAAGTGAAACTCACGGTTTGCACCGCGAGCGCAAACACGCCAGTCGCGCCCGTGGTGCAAACCACGGGTCATTTCTCCGCCATTGGCAACCTCTCACTGCTACAGGAGGCTAATATCTTTCAAGTGCAATGTTCCCGCTCGTTTTTTGCATACAGTCATGCCCCAGATGGTACAATCCTCAAGGATGCTCCACCTGCCATCATCACGAAAGAATATGAAGAAAAACGGAATGGCTTCCTTGAAGCAGCTGAACACGGAGCCGTGCTGCTTTCGCCATGTATCAGCCATGGTGAACGTGAAATCGCCCGTCTTGCTTTCACAAAAGGCCTGAAGGTTATCACACTCGCCAACAAAGGCTTCAATCCACTCTACAAGCCTGGCGGCAAATTGTTCAATCCTTGTGCCAACGGCAATCTCCTTATGCTCGCTCCCACTGCATGGCCCTATATTCCAGGCGAGAAGAAAATGACACGAGAAGATGCCTGTGTCCTGAACCGCATAGGGCAATGGCTTGCAGGTGCAGGGGCGGTCGATATCCGTTATTGTGGCATTGAGCCACAGAAAATCGATGAACTCGCCCTCATGGCGATTCAGACTTCTTCTTTGTAAAAAAAATTCATCGGAAAATGTAACATTTTTGATTTTATGGAGAATATTATATGAAGGATGGTTGGAAAGCAACCATGGCAAGGAAAGCATTCAGGGTTTCAATTTCATCAATATAAGGCATTAAGGAACCAACATGACAGTTACGTTCAATCCCAAAACATTGGACATGTTCCGCAACGCGCAGTTTGAAAGCACGAGAAGCATTGCCAATCTTGATGGCGCAAACGGCCTTAAGAGCAACAAAACGCTCGGTATTTGGAGACTGTTCCGTTCCAATAAGACAACGGAAGCGAACAATGCCGTACGCACGGAACTTCTGAAATCGCTCGGCCAGGCTTTCGGCTTGAGCGGCATGAGCGAAAAGAACGGCAGGGTGACGTTCTCGAAGGAGTTCATGACGAAATTGGAGAAAATCCTTGGCGCGGATGTCCTCAAGACCGCTGATTTCAAAATCGAGGCTGATGGCACGGTTTCAAGTGGCAAGCCGCTCACATCGCGCCGTATCACGGCGATTCTCAACAAGGCGGCGATCGTCGGTCAGACTGATGATTTCAATATCGATATCTATAAGATGAAGATGGACGCGATCAAGAAGGATCTTGGCCTTGCGGGGCTTTCCGAAAAACAGTTGCAAAAAGTACTCAAAGATAAGCCTTACTTGGGACTATTCCTTACTGCGGAAAAAGGCCTTGATTTCCTTAAGAACGACTTATTCCTTGCCAGAACCGTCATAGATCCAGAGACAAAAAAACCGGTTATTGTTTTCGGAGAGGAAGGAAGTAAAGAAGATAAGTCCTTCATTCGGATGGATCCTGGGTACCAGAAAGTAATGGCAAAAAATAATGATGATGATGATGACTTCTCCATTGGGAACGTCTATCAGGTCAAGAATCTAGCCACAGGAGAATACGAGGAATACAATGGGGCCTACAAAGACAATTATCTGAAAAAAAAGCTGGATAACGCACTCATCCATACGGAAACGGTCAAATTCGACAGCGATACTTCAAAGAGTATTGAGCCGATGAAGAAATATATCTACGGTACCGTGCAGCTGTTTGCGCGAAAAATGATAGATGTCTATTTCAAGGCGAAGGAACTCGGCAAGCTGGACGAATTCATGAAACATCTCAACGGTAATGCAGGCGCCTGCATGGAGGAGAAGGGTAAGCGTCTTATTGCTTTCGAGGAGAGCATCACGCCAAAAGACGGTTTGAATGCACCTTCCGCAGGCGAAGCCGCCGAGCTCGAACGCATAGCCAAAATGAATGTCGGTAACAACGCCCCGCCGCCGAAACCCGAGGATTTGCTCTATGATGCCATCGACGCCCTTAACAAGACAGACGAAAAATACAATAATTCAGAAGACTGGAATGATTTCAGTGAGCCTATCAAGGAAAAGCTCCTCGGCAAGACGGTTCAAATCACGATTCCTGTCAAAAACGACAAAGGATACTACGATTTCATAGAGGCCAAGAAGGACGGCAAGCCGGTCGTCCGTCCACTCACAGCCGAAGACATCGACACGATCGGCAAAGCTTGTCTATTCAACAGTGGAGTGATTTAACAATATGGAAATAAACGACATCCTCAAATCATTCAGTGAAAAAATCGACATAGAGATCGTGCCTTCAGACGATGGTGTCTATATGTTCGACGTGGACGGAATAATCGTCACGTTCCACGTCCTTCAGGAAATTGACACGATCATTCTTACAGGTGACATTGGCGAACCGCCGCCCGAACGGTTGGAAAACCTCTACAAGACCATGCTAGAGGCGCAGTATCTTTTCAAAAGTACATTTGGCGCGACGATTTCGCTCAACTCGGAGAACAATCATTTCTATCTCTGCAAGGCATTGCCCCAAAAGATATTAGATGGTGATTCGCTCTATGCGGAGACCGAGCAATTCGTCAACACGCTGGAATTGTGGGTCAAACTGGTGGCCAATTACCGTGATGCCGTGTCAAAAGGGGAAGTCACTGATGAGGCCACGCCAGAGCTTGGCTCCAATGGTTTCATTAGAGTCTGACAGCAAAAGGCATTACATATCTGCCTACTATATAGAAAGTAGTTGGAATATGCGAACATACAGTTTATTTTCTGGATTGTTG
>JAGCSE010000259.1 GCA_017964325.1 Victivallales bacterium
AACGGCCTTTTTGATGCGGCCGATGCAGAGATCAACACATTCGACACCAATCTGAGCGGCCTGATAGACGCCAGTATGGCCGACCATGTCGCCGTTCGGGAAGTTGCAGCGGATGAAATCGTATTTGCCGCTTTCAATGCCCTTCAGGATGACATCCGTGATTTCGGCGCCTTTCATCCATGGACGCTGCTCGAACGGGACGACGTCCGACGGAACTTCCACGTAATCTTCCAACTTCTCGTCGATCTTACCGGAACGGTTGCCGTTGTAGAAATATGTGACATGACCGTATTTCTGCGTTTCGGAGACGGCCAGCGTGCGGACGCCCATCGCGCAGAGATATTCGCCTTGGACGCGGTCGATGGACGGCGGGCTGGTCAGGAAGCGTTTCGGAACATGGAGGTCGCCGTCGTATTCCATCATGCCGGCATAGACGACGTTCGGGACGCGTTTGCGGTCGAATTTGTCGAATTCGGCCCCGCCTTCGAAGGCGGCTGTGATTTCGAGGGCGCGGTCGCCGCGGAAATTGAAATAGACGACGCTGTCGCCGTCTTCGATGGTTCCGACGGGCTTGCCGTTTTCGGCGATGACGAAGGCTCCGAGATCCTGGTCGATGGCGCCAGTTTCCTTGCGGTAGGTTTCGATGGCTTCATGGGCGGAGGCGAACTGACGGCCTTCGCCGAGAACGTGAGTCTGCCAGCCGCGCTCGACCATGGCCCAGTTGGCGCCGTAGCGGTCCATCGTGATGTACATGCGGCCGCCGCCGGAGGCGATGCGGGCGTCGCAGCCCTGGAGACCTTTCATGAAATCTTCGAACGGATCGACATAGGTGAGGGCGGAGGTTTCGCCGACGTCACGGCCGTCCAGCAGGATGTGGACGCGGATCTTCTTGACGCCTTCCTTCGCGGCTTCGACCATCATCGCCTTCAGGTGGTCGATGTGGGAATGGACGTTGCCGTCGGAGAACAGGCCGATGAAATGGAGCGTGGAATTCTTTTCGATGACATTGCCCGCGATTTCCTTCCAAGCCTTGCCTTCGAACATCTTGCCGGTCTCGATGTTGTTGCTGACGAGCTTGGCGCCCTGTGCGAAGACGCGGCCGGAGCCGATGGCGTTGTGGCCGACTTCGGAGTTGCCCATGTCCGCGTCGCTGGGCAGACCGACGGCGAGGCCGTGGGCCTTCAGTTTCGTGTTCGGGCAGTTTTTGAACATCCAGTCCAGATTGGGCTTGTAGGCGGTGGCGACGGCGTCGCCGTCCGCGTATTTGCCGAAACCGACGCCGTCCATGATGACGAGCACGACGGGGCCCTTGCGGCCTTTGAACCAAGCGGCTTTTTTCAGTTTGTCAACCATTTTGAACGATACTCCTTTTAAGACAAGCGGGCGCGAATGCGCCCTATATTGATGACTGTAGAACCTATTAAAATAATAGTATATAGGAGAAAGTCAAAGGATGAGTCTGTTTATTGTTGATGGAAGAAGCATGTCAATGAAAAAAGAAACGACTGCCCAAAATGATTCGGCAGTCGTATTCTTGGGAATTTGGGGGAACCGATTCAGAGCATTGCCGCTTTGGGGACGAATTTCTTGATGAAATCGAAACGGCTGGTCTGACCTGTGCGTTCGGCGTAGATAATGCAGTCCAAATCATATTCGGCTTGCAAACCTAACCAGAATTTTGCAGTTGTGCCGAAAAACTTACTCAGTCGAATTGCCGTATCTGGGGTGATGGCACGCTTTCCATGGACGATTTCGTTGATTCGACGTGGTGGCACACCAATCTGACGAGCCAGTTCGTTCTGTGACAAGCTGAGCGGATCCAGAAATTCAAATTTCAGAACTTCGCCCGGATGGACAGGCTTCAAATATTTGTCTTCATTTGCCATGTTTGTTGTCTCCTTCAGTGGTAATCCTCTATCATCACATTCACAGCACCGTCATTCCAAGAAAAGGTTATTCGCCATTGCTTATTGATTCGTACACTGAAGTCTCCTTCACGATTTCCATGCAATGCCTCGAAGTGGTTACCAGGTGGCATTCTCATATCTTCTGGAGTATCAGCATTGTTTAACATCTTTAGTTTTCGTCGAGCATTTTCCTGTATATCAGCAGGCAGTTTCCGTGAACGCAATCCCCTGTAGATAATCTCTGTTTCTTCGTCTTTAAAAGCTTTTGATCATGTTCACACATCCCTGCAAAATTAACTCTTTGCGTTTTTACTATAACGGTAAACGTTATAGTTGCAAATGAATTTCTAGAATAAATATGAAAATGAATCTTGAAAAGTCACTGATTGTGTCTTTTTTCTTGATATTGACGTGCTATATTCCATAATGTGCGATTTTATGTTTATTCAATCAGTTCAACCATGCAAAGGAGTATGAGCATGAAGAAGATGACGTTGTGGATGGCGGCGGTTTTGGTTGCCGCGTGGGCGATGGCTGATGTGAAGCTTGATCCCGTGTTCACGTCGAATATGATGTTGCAACAGAATGCGCCGATTGCGTTTTTTGGAACGGCTCCTGCAAACAAGGATGTTACAGTGAGTTTCGGTGACGAGACACGGACGGTCAAGTCAGATGAAAAGGGAAACTGGCGAGCTGAATTCGCGCCACGCAAGGCTGGGAAAGAGACGTATTCGTTGTTCGCGAAGGAAGGGAACAACACCACCCAGCTGGTCAACATCATCATCGGCGACGTGTGGGTTTGCGCGGGGCAGTCGAACATGGAAATGCCTGTCGGCAAGAAATTTAGCCGTGGCTGGTCCGCGCAGGACTGCGAGAAGGAAGTGGCGGCTGCGAATTATCCGGAAATCCGCTATGCGGACCAGGCGAGACGCGTGTCACTGAACGAATTGCAGAAAAACGCGACGTATGCGTTTGGCAGCGGCTGGGTCGTCTGCTCCCCGAAGGTGGCGGACCGTTTCAGCGCAACGGCCTATTTCTTTGCACGTCAACTGCATAAGGATCTGGATAGTCCGATTGGCGTGATCAACACGACGTGGAGCGGCACCCGTATCGAGCCGTGGATATCCAAGCAGGGCTATGAAGCCGCGAAGTTGGAAGGCGATCTCGCGCAGATTGCGAAATACGCCGACATCGACGCCGCGAAGAAGAAGGAGCTTTCCGCCAACGCGGATGAGCAGTATAAAAAGGCTTTGGCGGACTGGGAGGCGAAAGTCGCCGCCGCTCCGGAAGCCGAAAAGGCGAATCTGCAGAAACAGAAGCCGCGCCGTTCCACGCCGATCAACGAAAACGCGCAGTTCCATTGCAATCTGTACAATGGCATGGTCGATGCATGGACGAAATTGCCGATTAAAGGCGTCATCTGGTATCAGGGCTGCTCCAACGCCGGAAATCCGCACTACTATCCGCTCCACAAGGCTTTGATCGCTGACTGGCGTGCGAAATGGAACAATCCGACGATGCCCTTCCTGATCGTCCAGCTGGCGAGCTTCGGCGGTCCGGAAGACTGGCAGAACGCGCCTTGCGAAGACGCCGCATACGCGTTGACGCGCGACATCCAGGCGAAAGTCGCCTCCGAGGATCCGAACGTCGGCCTGGCCTGCGCGATCGACATCGGCGAACATCGCAACATCCATCCTGCGAACAAGCAGGAGGTCGGCCGCCGTCTCGCGTTGCAGGCTGAAAGCATCGCCTACGGCAAAAAGATTGTTGATGGCGGACCAATGCTGGACAAGACAGCCATCGAAGGCAACGCCATCCGCGTCTCTTACAAGAACGCCCCCAACGGTTTGAAGACGACGGACGGACAGCCGCCGCGTTGCTTCGCCATCGCCGGTGCGGACAAGAAATTCGTCTGGGCGGATGCGAAAATCGACGGCAATACGGTCGTCGTGAGCTCTCCCAAAGTCGCCAATCCTGTGTATGTCCGGTATGCATACGCGGCGTATCGCGGCGACTGCAATCTGCAGAACGCGGAAGGCCTCGGCGCCTATCCGTTCCGCTCCGACGCATACGATTATGCGAATGTGAAATAGACGCTTGGATGGAGCTAATACCCTAAAGATTAAGGCCTTAAGCAGGGGTATTTTTAAGGGCAGAAGACGGGATTAAAGGGATAAGTGATAGAGTAGCATGAATATAACTCGTCGAGATTTTCTGCGTGGAAGCGCGTTGGTGTTGGGTGCGGCGGCCGTACCATCGGCATGGGCGGCGGTGAACGATCCGTCGATTTGCCGCATTGGCTTGATCGGCATGGGCGTGCAGTGCGTCAAAGGCCATCTGAACGGACTGTTGCATCGCCGTGACGTACGCGTCGTGGCGATGTGCGATCCGGAGAGCATCCGTCTGAACAAGGCGAAGGAAATCGCGGAGAACTACTACAAACAGCATCCAGAAAAGAATCCAGGGCCGATCGCGACGTTTGAAGACTTCCGCGATCTCTTGGCGCGGCCTGACATCGACGCCGTGCTGATCGCGACGCAGACCCACTGGCATCCGACGATGAGCGTATTGGCCGCCCGCGCGGGAAAGCATATCTACTGCGAAAAGCCGATGACGCTGTCGATTGAAGAAGGCCATGCGATCATTGAAGCCGTTCGCGCGAACAACGTCGTCTTCCAATTGGGCAGCCAGCAGCGGTCGGACGACCGTTTCCGCCTGGCCTGCGAACTCGTGCGCAACGGCCGCATCGGCAAGGTGAAGGAGATTTTCATCAACAACGTGGCGGGGCCGTCGCGCGAATGCGATCTACCGGCGGAACCGACGCCGCCCACGCTCAATTGGGACTTGTGGCTAGGCCCCGCGCCGTGGCGTCCCTATAATAAGGTATTGTGTCCGCTGAACAATTGGGCGAGTTTCCCGCAGTGGCGGCAATATCGCGACTACGACGGCGGCGGCATGACGAACTGGGGTGCGCATCATTTCGACATCGCGCAATGGGCACTCGGCATGGACGAATCCGGCCCGATCATGGTTGTTCCGCCAAAAGAATCGAAATACAAACGGCTTACGTATGTCTATGCCAACGGCGCATGCGTCATACACGGCGGCGCAAAACCTGCACAGGCAGGATTGGAAATCATTGGTGAAAAAGGTCGCATCTGTGTGAATCGAGGATACTTATACACCGAGCCAGAGGAGTTGATGCGGACGAAGTGGGGCGCTTACGACATCCGTCTCTATGAAAGCCGCAACCACCACGACAATTTCTTCGACTGCATCCGCAAGCATAAGGACTGCATTTGCACGCCGGAAATCGGCCACCACAGTTCGATCGTGTGCCATCTGGGCATCATCTGTTACCGCCTGAACAGGACGGTGCGATGGGATCCTGTCCATGAGGGCTTCCTGAACGACCGCGAAGCAAACCAGTTGATGTGCAAGCCGCACAGATACCCCTGGGGAGTATAAGTAATGCTTAATGCTTAATGCTTAATGCTTAATGCTTAATGATTAATGCTTAATGATTAATGATTAATGTAAATCATTAAGAGGTTAAAAAGGTTGACGCAAAAGGACGGAATGATGACAAGCCACAATTATTTCACGGCGGCATGCATGGTTCTGACTTTTGCGTTCAGCCTGTGGCGCGGCGAACCGCGCCATTTTTGGCTGTCGGCCGGTTTCCTTGCTTCCTGCATCGGCGACTTGTTTCTGGCGAACAGGCATGGCAGGCTGAGTTTTTTCATTGGCGGCGTCGTGGCGTTTTCCGTGGCGCACACCATGTTTTTCCTTTATGCGTGGCAGTACGGACGTCATCCGAATTGGCTGATAGGCGGCGTGGCGTTCGCCTTGCTTTGCGCATGGCCGGCTGTTCCGACCGTCCTGCGCGTCGGCTGGCAGATTGGTGTCGCCGTGAGCTTTTATACGATGTTTTCCTGTGCGACATTGGCGGCTGTTTGCGGCATGAAAGCGCCATGGCCGCAGAAGGGATTGTTCATTCTAGGCGTGTTGCTTCTGATATTCTCCGATGCGATGATCGCCCAGAGCAACTTTCTCGGCATGAAGCGCAGCGGAAGACTGATCATTCCAACGTATGTCGCGTCGCATGTCTGCATGCTGTCGTCTTGGGCGGTCTGCATGGCACGCGGACTATTTGCCAAGATGGGCTGACCGCCGGCGATTGAAGGCTGCTTTCACATCCATTTGGGGATAATTGAAAACGCGTTGTCTTGTTCTGTCTCGTTTTGGCTTGAATCGTCCATGAATTCACTGGAAAAAATGGCCTTTTGCACTATATTAAATTAAAAGTGCGAATAATTAGCTTGTCAAATTAATTTCAGAAAAGGACGTCATGAACCAAAGGAAAAGCAAATCGGAGGACTGCTGGCAGTTGATGCATAAGATCATGTTCGTGCTGCAGAACGCCTGTGTTATTCCCAGAGGCCTGAATCTCCATCGCATCACGTTCGCACAACTGCGTGTTCTGGACATCGTCTGCCGCCATCACCCGGAAGGGCTGATGCTAAAAGACATCACAAGTGAACTGAACCAGACGGCGGCGACGACGTCGGTGGCCATCGACACGCTGGTGAAAAATGGCTTTGTCGTGCGTGAACAGGCGGAGCATGATCGCCGCGCGGTGGCCATCCGGCTGACACCCGAAGGACAGCAGATCCGCGACGACAATATCAAGCGTGTGACGAAACGCTTTGACGTGGCGTTCTCATTGTTGTCGGAAGAGGAACGGAAGAATTTTCACATCACGCTCCAGAAGATTTGGGGCACATTCAACCATAATCAAGAGGAATAAGTATGAAATTGTCGTCTCGAATTGTCCATGTTTGTCTGTTTGCATTGTGTGCGGTGACCGTGACGACGCACGCGCAGATGCAACGTCCAGCACCTGTTGTCATGGCCCGCAAAGGCACGACCGTGATGGAGGCTGAGACGCGAAGCTATATTGGCAATGTGCGCCCCGCTGAGACGGTGAATATCACGGCGAAAGTCACAGGCACATTGTGGAAGGCGGCTTTCCGCGAAGGCGCGATTGTCAAGAAAGGCGACTTGCTGTTTGAAATCGAAGACACCATCTACAAGTTGAAGCTTCAGGCAGCGGAGGCTGGCCTTAAGCAGGTCGAAGCCGAATACGACTACGCTGTGAAGGAGTTCAATCGTAATCAACAGTTGATTGAAAAAAATATCATTTCCGATGCGGAGTTTGCTGTCTATGCGAAGAACCGCGCGTCTCTAGAGGCGAAGATCGCTGAAATGAAAGCAACCATAAGGCTTTGCGAAAACGATCTTTCCTACACGAAAATCTATTCGCCGATCACGGGGCGCATCGGTGAACTGGTTGTGTCCGTCGGCAACGAAATCGGTCCTAGCACCGGTAAACTGGCGACGATTGTCCAGTTCGATCCGATCAAAATCCGTTTCTCCATGTCCGAGGCGGATTTCTACCAAAATTACAAAGATGGGAAGCTCGTCAATCATACGATGGTCGTGCGCGATGCGGCGGGAAAGGAGTTGGCTGGCGGAATCAAAATCGATTTCTTCGACAATCAAGTCGATTCCGCGACGGACACGGTCATGATCCAGCTGCTCTGTCCGAACGCCGACAATGCGATCGTGCCCGGCGGCTTTGTGAAAATCGATTTCACACGTAAGTTCGATACACCGCGACTGGCGATTCCGACAACGGCCGTCATGAACGAGGGGAAGGATCTCTACGTCTATGTCGTTGGCGCGGATAATGTTATTGAAAAGCGCATGATCGTGGCGGGTGACCAGGTGGGCGACCTGCAGGTGGTGCTGGAAGGGTTGACGATTGACGAGCTGGTCGTCACGGGCGGCGCCCACAAGACGTATCCGGGCGGTAAAGTCGTATTGGCCCAGACGCAGAAGACGGACACGCCCGCCGCCGAGAATACCGATAAATAACGGAGCCGCCACATGTTTTCAACGATATTCATCAAACGGCCGCGTTTCGCGTTCGTCATATCGCTGGTCATCATGCTGGCCGGCATCGCGAGCTATTTCACACTGCCGGTGGCGGAATACCCGCAGGTGACGCCACCGGTCATCGTCGTGGGCACATTCTATCCGGGTGCCTCCGCGCAGGTCATCGCGGATACGGTCGCCGCGCCTTTGGAGACGGCCATCAACGGCGTCGAAGGGTTGACATATTTTGAATCGAAATCGGACAACTCCGGCAACTACACGCTGACCATCACCTT
>JAGCSE010000260.1 GCA_017964325.1 Victivallales bacterium
GCCTGCACCATGCCGTGCGCCACCGTGAAACCGCCGCCCATGCACAGAATCGTGTCCGTACGGGACAACGGCGGGAAGACGCCCAGACTGTAGCAGCCGATGTCGCCCGTCACGATCACGTCGTATTTCGTCAGGCCGAAGAAAATGCCGCGATGCGGGCAGCCAGCGCAGAGCATCGGCGGGCGGCCTGGCAGGTCATTCGCATCCGCAACAGGCGTCGCGACAGGAGCTTCCGTTCCTTCCAGACGCGCCTTCACGCCCTGAATGACAATCGGCGTCAATTCGCCGCAACGCGGAACAACGTTCTTGCCGTCGCACGCGATGCCGAGCGATTTCACATGCTCTTCCAGAATCGGATCGCCTTCTTCAATCACGGCGACACGCTCCATGCGTGACGCAAAATCGCGAATCAACTCATCTGGAAACGGCCATGCCCAGCCAAGCTTCAACACGGAGGCTTCAGGAAACGCATCCAAACAGTGCAACGCCGCGACACTGGATGAGATGATTCCCAATTTCGTCCCACGCTTATACTCTTTGTTCAAAGGACTTCCGCATGATTCAGCCGCCTGTGCAACTATGCGGTCCTCCACATCACGACGGAGCTTGCGTCCCCAAATCGGCAGCGGGCAGAACTGCGACGGATTGTGCTCGAAAGCGGAATCCTTGCTCTCACGACGTTCGCCTACTTCACACAAAAAACGCGAATGGCTCACGCATGTTGTCGTCCGAATGATGACGGGACAACGGTATTTTTCAGAAATGTCGAACGCCTTCATCATGTATTCACGGCATTCGACGGCGCTGCCAGGCTCCAGAACAGGCAGTTTCGCAAGCCGCGCATAATGGCGCGTATCCTGTTCCGTCTGAGACGAATTCATGCCAGGATCGTCTGCGACGACGATGACCATGCCGCCGACAACGCCGATGTACGACAGCGTCATCATCGGATCCGCCGCCACATTCAGTCCGACCAGTTTCATCGTCACCATGCTTCGGGCACCGCCAATCGCCGCGCCCGCCGCCGCCTCCATCGCTACTTTTTCATTCGGCGACCATTCGCAGTACGGTCCATCATACTTAACAAGATTCTCCAGAATCTCCGTCGAAGGCGTGCCTGGATACCCGAACGCGGCGCGAACGCCTGCCTCCCACGCCCCACGAGCCAACGCCTCATTGCCTGACAACAGCTTTTTCATATAGTTGATATAATATTGGTTACATTTTTATAGTCTTTCAATTGGTGTTTCCTTACGCGAAGCGCATTCGAAATCGCCGAGCCGCCGACAGCCAGTCTTTTATCCTTTAAAGTAAAGGCATAAAGCAAATACAGACACTACATGGACAGGACTGCCGGCGGCGAGGCATTTTTTCGTGTCGTTTCATGCCTTTCGTGGTTCCAAAAGAAAAGCTTACAGCTTCGGGACATCCACGCCGTCCTTCTGGAAGAAGACGCGCTTCGCCTTGCCTTCCGTCTGCGGCAGCGTGCCGGGCGCGAAGATGTCGCCGTCAGGCGAGAAGCCCAGCGTTTCCTTCAGTTGCTTCTCTACCATGTAACCCGTCACGCCTTTTTCGGCTTCGACTTCGACACGGAGGTTCTTCACACCGTTTATTTCATTGATGATCATGCGGTAGTTCGGCAGGACGCCCTTAATCTTCAACAGAGCCTGTTCGACCTGCGCAGGGAAGAAATTGACGCCTTTGATGATCAGCATGTCGTCGATGCGCCCCTTGATCGTGTCCAGGCGGACATGCGTACGACCGCATTCGCAGCAGTCCTTCGAGACGACGCGCGTCAAATCGCCCGTGCGGAAACGGATGACGGGAATCGCCTCGCGTGTCAACGCCGTCACGGCCAATTCACCGATTTCACCGTCAGGAACATGCTTAAGCGTCACGGGATCAATGATTTCAACGATATAATGATCTTCCCATACATGGATGCCGTTATGGTACTGGCAGTCCTGTCCAAGCGTGCCGATGCCGCCCGTCTCCGTCATGCCGTAGATATCGTATGGTTCGACGCCCAGGCCTTCACGCAGGCGCGTCTTCATCTCCGGCGTAAACGATTCCGCTCCGCAAATCGCAACGCGCAGGTTCGGCAGCTCCACGCCCATCTTCTCACGGACTTCCATAATGCGCGTCGCGTATGACACGACGCACACGAAGCCGTTCGTCTTCATGTCATGGGCCAGACGGACCTGCCGTTCCGTGTTGCCAGGGCCGGCAGGAACGATGAACAAACCGGCCGCCCTTGCGCCGTGATAGCAACCGAAACCGCCATTGAACAGGCCGAATCCAGGCGTGATCTGGATCGTATCCGTCTTCTTCATGCCCGCCATCACATAGCAGCGGGCCATGCATTCCGCCCACTGGTCGAGATCATGCTGCGTGTAGAGCATGACAACGGGCGTGCCGCTCGTGCCGCTGGACATGTGCATCTCGATGATTTTGCTGCGATCGACGCAGCACATGCCGTCCGGATACTGCGTGCGGAAATCCTTTTTGCTCATGAACGGCAGTTTCTCCAAATCCTCCAGCCCTTTGAACGTCGCGGCGTCCACGCCCGCTTCCTTGTAGTGGTCCGCAAAAAACGCATTGTGCGCCTGCGTGTGGCGGACGATGTTGCGAAGCCGTTCATCCTGAATGGCTTCAAGCTGGCTTCTGTTCAACGTTTCATCGACATGATTGTAAAAGGAACTTTCACGAACCGACATTTTCAAGCCTCCTGTCCGGCCTTCAAGGCCGCCATGTTGTTTTCTACCATCCCAGACTTCACACTGCGTTCAACTGCGGCCCGCCAGCTGCTTTCCGGCAGTTCGAGCCAACTTGACAACGCGCCGACCATCACCGTGTTCGCCAGACGCAAATCACCGAGCTTCAACGCGATGGCGCAACAGTCGATATATTTCAAATCACTGAAGGAACGTGACAGCCGTTCATCCAAATCAGCTGGATACGACGCCCGTCCAGTCGAAACCGTCACAGGAATCAACCGTTGCTTCGAGACGGCCGCCTTGCCGTCCGCCTTCAGCCAATGCGCACAGCGAAGCCCTTCCACTGGCTCCAATGCACATAGCACGTCCGCCTCGCCTTCGCGGAATAAAGGCGAATGAAAACCTTCGCCGAAACGCACTTGTGCCGTCACGGAACCACCACGCTGCGCCATCCCGTGCAATTCATTGGTCGTGACATCATAGCCCGACAATTCCGCCGCGGCGGCGATGATCTTCGCGGCGAACAAGATTCCCTGCCCGCCGACTCCGCATAGCATGACATTCTTCAACATACTGAACCTATTGGTTGGATTTGACGAAAACAAAACAGAATAACATACATGAAACACAGTAAATTGCAATTTTCCGCCCCACCACTTTGTCAAGATTTTTCCGTTCTCGTCTTCCATCTCTTGTCATCATTCATCAAGTGATTTTATTGGCTTTTTTTCGCTTTGGCTGTATGTTTTGTATTGTCTCCCGAAAAGACATCGCATTCAAGCCAGCCAGCCGCCATGCCATCGAAAGCCAAAATCATCAAAAGAGCCATCACCGACGCCATCGTCAACATGATGACGCCGCCGCTCGTCTCGGTTGTCGGCGGCTTGTCAGATTCGGGGGCGGAAAAGCTCGCACACTTCGCGGCGAAAATCATCCGATTTTTCAACATCAACGCATACAAAAACATACACGCCAACTTGAAAGTCGCCTTTCCAGAATGGACGGAGGAACAACGCAACGAACTCGCCTTCCGCAACGCCGTTCACACCGTCCGTTTCGGCATCGACTTTCTCCGCATCCTCAAACACCCTGAACTTGTCAAATCCTATTCCATCCCGCCTGAATCAGCATTTTTGAATCAAGTTGCCAAAAGTTCCGTCATCCTCTGCCTCCCGCATCTTGGCAACTGGGAGATACTTGGGCAGGCTGTTCCATGCTTCGGCATTAAGGCCGCCGCCGTTGCGGAAATGTTCCGCAACAAAAAGCTGAACACGCTCATCGAATCCGCAAGGCAGCAGAACGGACTCCTCATCATTCCGCGAACAGGCGCCGCCAGAAAAGTCATCGGAGCACTCCGCTCTGGCCATTCCGTCGGATTCCTTGCGGACCAGAATCTCAGTCCTGCGGACGGCGGCGTCTTTTTGGACTTTTTCGGCCTCCCCGCCCCTTCCAGCACGCTTCCCGCCCTGCTTGCACAACGCCTTCATCTTCCTATACTTGTCGGAGCCTCCGTCAGACGGGACGATGGTAAATATGAATGCAAATTCATCTTCCTTCCGAAAAAAGTGGACGAATATCCTGACACCAACTCCCTTGCACAAGCCCTCCTTAAAGCTAACGAAACTCTTATTCGTCAATATCCAGAACAATACCTTTGGACTTACCATAGATGGCGCTACATCCCAGAAAACGCCACCGACGATTTTGCGAAACAATTTCCATTCTACGCTGTCAAAAGACCTTACCCGTGCCCTGAATCGCTCATGCGGCAGGACGATCGCAATCATGCCACACCCCAAGAAAAAGGATGACCATGGATTCCATACTCCTCAGAGACCTGACCGTCTCATGCATCCTCGGATGCGACCCAGAAGAACGAACAAGACGACGACTCGTCAAAATTACAATTGAACTTTTCCTCGACCTGAATGAAGCCGCCACGACCGACAATCTCGAAAAAACCGTTGATTACGGCATGCTCGTCAAGAAAATCATCGAGTTCGCAGAAGGCACAAGTTACCATCTGATCGAAGCTTTGGCAGGAGCCGTCGCTGATTTCTGCCTGGAGGATCCAAAGGTTCAGCGAGTCGATCTGCAAGTCACTAAACCCCTCCCCTGTCCAGGGCTCAATGCCGCCGCCATACGCATTTCACGCGAAAGAAAGCAACGGCCTGTTGAAAACTGAAAATATGACGTTACAATATTAAGAGGATTCAATGAAAACCGCCGATTTCCGGCGGACCATGCAACCACAAACAAAAGAAGGTCAGACCATGAGCAGAAAAATCAAAGTCGGTATCATCGGTGCCGGTACGATCGGTTCGGTTCACGCCGACGCCTACAAGAAAGTCGCCAACGCGGATCTCGTCGCCCTTTGTGACATCCTGCCGGACAAGCTGGCGGAAAAGGCTAAACGCCACGGCATCGCCACAACCTACACGGATTACCATGAATTGCTGAAGAATCCGGAAATTGAAGCCGTTTCCATCTGCGTGCCTAACGATATGCACGCCCCCATCGCCATCGACGCCCTGAACGCCGGCAAGAACGTCATGCTCGAAAAGCCGATGTGCCTCAACGCCGACCTCGCCCGCAAAGTCGTCGCCGCCCGCGACGCCAACAAGAAAGTCCTCCAGATCGGTATGGTTCGCCGTCAATCCACGGAAGCCGACATCATCAAGAAACTGATTGAAGACGGCCGTCTCGGCGAAGTCTATCAGATTCGCGTCAAACTCATCCGTCGCCGCGGCATCCCCGGCCTCGGCGGATGGTTCACCACCAAGGCCCGCTCTGGCGGCGGCGGCATCATCGACATCTCCGTCCACGCCCTCGACCTCTCCATGTACGTGACAGGCCTTTGGAATCCAACTGCTGTCTCCGCAAAGACTTACTCCAAATTTGGCTCCCCCATTAAAGACTATCACTATGTTTCCATGTGGGCCGGACCACCCAAAATGGACGGTATCTTCGACGTTGACGACTACGCCGCCGGTCTCATCCGTTTCGGCGACAAGGCCACCCTCTCCTTCGAAGTCGCCTGGGCCTGCAACGCCCATCCGGAAAACTGCATCGAGATTCTCGGCGACAAAGGCGGCGTGAAGCTCGAAGGCAACAACGTCGTCCTCCTCACCGAATACGACAACCGCCCCGCCGACATCAAGCTCGACTACGATGCGCAGCGCGACGGCTTCGCGGATGAACTCCGCAAGTTCATCGCCGCCGTCAACGGCGAAGGCGAAGTCCCCGCCACCGGCGAACAGGGAATCATCATGATGCGCGTCCTCGACGCCATCTACAAGTCCTCCGACCTCAACAAGGAAGTGGAAATCTAAAGATTTTCCCCTGAAAACACGAAGGCGCCCGAAATTTCTTTCTTCGGGCGCCTTTTGTGTTATCTTTTCTTTCTCTAGAGCTTCTAGAGCCGCTAGAGCTTCTAGAGCCGCTAGAGCCGCTAGAGCCGCTAGAGCTTCTAGAGCCGCTAGAGCTTCTAGATTCTTCTAGCCAATCAAGCTCTTTCCAGCTGCAGCGTCAGCGTCGTACGGTCGCAGACTTCCGCGGGGCCAAAATACTGGATCGGGCCAGGATAGACGAAATCGACATCTTCAGCCCACTTGTCGCGGTTGGCTGCGAACGTCTTGAACGGCTTGGCGTCCAGTTCGACGAGAGCCTTCTTGATGACGGGGACGTCCTTTCCGTGGCGGTGCTCCATGTTCATCATCATGGTCAGCGGAATGCCGCCGGCTTCCCACTTGTCAGCGGACTTGGAGATGTTGCGGACGGAGGACATGTAGCCCGTCAGGCCAGCGCCAATCAACGCAGAAGCATTGAAACCAAGAGCGTAGCAGTAGTCGGCGTCGAAATTCGATGGAGCCGCGCAGCGGCCTTCATAGCCGAAGAAATGGGCCTGCGTGGAGAACTTCACGTTGTTGCCAGTCGCGCCGTTGTAGGCCTTGATATTGGCTTCAACCATCGCGATGAGCAGTTTTTCCGTCTCAATCTTGGAGACCTGGACGTTGCCGTGCGGGTCACGGTCGCCAAGCAACTGCGCTTTCACGAAAGCGGGCAATGGCTTGAAGACGGCGAGATTGTCGCCCTTCAAATGCGCTTCGACAAATTTGATCTTGGAATCCATGTCCGGCAGCGCGTTGAACTGGTCGCCCAGTTCGGTGCCTTCCGCCATGGAGTCGTTCAGTTCAGCAATCAGCGGGTTCAGTTCGGGAATGAACTCGATCAGGCCTTCGGGAACCAGCACGACACCGAAATTCATCTTCTTCGCGGCACGCTTGATGACGAGATTCGTCAAATCCCAAACAATCTGGTTTAGGGAGATTTTCTTCTGCTGCACTTCTTCGGAGATGATGCACGCATTCGGATGCGTCTGCAACGCACATTCCAACGCGATATGGGAGGCGGAACGGCCCATCAGTTTGATGAAATGCCAGTATTTGCGGGCGGAGTTGGCATCGCGCATGATGTTGCCGATCAGTTCGGAATAAACCTTCGTGGCGGTATCGAACCCGAAGGAGACTTCGATCCATTCGTTTTTGAGGTCGCCGTCGATGGTCTTCGGGCAGCCGATGACCTGGATGCCGGTCTTCTTGTCGATCATGTACTGCGCCAAAACGCATGCGTTTGTATTGGAGTCGTCGCCGCCAATGATGACGATGGCATTGATGTCCAAGGCTTTGCAGTTGACGATGACTTTGTCGAACTGTTCGGGCTTTTCGAGTTTCGTGCGACCGGAGCAGATCATGTCGAAGCCACCCGTGTTGCGGTAGGCATTGATGATATCATCGGTTAGCAACATGTATTTGTTGTCAATCAATCCAGACGGTCCACCGAGGAAGCCATACAGCTTGGACTGCGCGTTCAACGCCTTCAAGCCATCATAAAGTCCTGCGATGACGTTATGTCCACCAGGAGCCTGACCACCCGACAAAATGACGGCGACATTCAACGCCTTCACCTTGCGCTTCGCGCCTTTCTGGAATTTAACGGCTGGCAGGCCGTATGTGTCGGGAAACAGCTTCTTGATGGCGGCTTGATCGGCGACGGATTGAGTGGCCTTGCCAAGAACGGCTTTTGCGAACGGACCGCATTCATTCAAAACTGACGGAAGTTTCGGAGAATACGCAAGACGTGCTTCTTGCAGTGGGGAAATCTGACTCATGGTACGGTTCCTTTTAATTGTTGATACCTGATGATTGAATCATGGAATGAAATAAAAACACGCAATTATAATATATATTAAAAGGCATGGCAAGTCAAGCTAAATGACCTTCCGCCTCTGAATCTCCGCTCCTCTGCGCTAAACACTCCGCGCCTCTGCGTTAAAATATTAAATGATACCAGCTTTGATGGCGTTTTGCAACGCCCGAGCCCTGTGGGACATGCTGTTTTTCACGATGGCGGGCAGTTCGCCGAACGTCTTGTCATAACCCTCTGGAATGAAGGCGGGATCGTAGCCGAAGCCGCCTTCGCCGTGGGGCTCCGTTGCCATCGTGCCGCGGACTTCGCCTTCAGCCGTCTTTTCGGTACCGTCAGGCGAGACGAGAGCGAGAACCGTCACGAACCGTGCGCTGCGGTCAGTCGCCCCTTCCATCTTCTTCAAGACCGCCTCCAAATTCGCGGCGAAATCATGTTCAGCCACGTATCGTGCCGAATGGACGCCAGGCTCGCCGTTCAACGCCTTGACTTCCAGCCCTGTATCATCCGCCAGAACCGTACAATTCCACGCCTTCGCGCAAACGCGCGCCTTTTTCAGGGCGTTCTCCTTGAACGTCTCGCCATCCTCCACGACATCCGGCAGGCCGCCGAAATCATCCGATGAGAGGACTTCATAGCCCAACGGCTCCAATATCGCACGGACTTCCTCCAATTTATGACGGTTCCCCGTCGCCAACGCAATCTTTTTTGACATTTTTAACCGCTCCGTTTAGTTGAAAAACACAATCTTGTTGTTTCATTAATATAATGGATAAATTGATTCTTTGGACAAAACAGCAGAGGTTTTCCCATGCCCAACATCATCGGTATCGACATCGGCGGCACAAAATGCACGCTTGCCAAGGCAGATATGAACGGACAAATCCTATCCGAACCCATCCAGTTCGCCACCACAAACGTCCATGCGACGCTTTCTGAAATCTACGCTGTCGTCGATTCGCTCCAACCAGGCGACAGCCCCATCTTCGGCATCGCCTGCGGCGGCCCGCTCGACTCCGCGAAAGGTGTCATTCTCTCACCGCCCAACCTGCCTGGATGGGATCACATCGAAATCGTCAATGAGCTCACAACTCGTTTTGGCGGAACAGGATATCTGATGAACGACGCAAACGCCTGCGCTCTCGCGGAATGGCAGTTCGGAGCTGGCAAAGGCACTCGGCATCTGGTCTATCTGACGCATGGAACGGGCATGGGCGGCGGGCTCATCCTTAACGGACAGCTTTATGAAGGCGCCAGCGGCGACGCAGGCGAAGTCGGCCACATCCGCCTCGCTCCAACAGGCCCTGTCGGCTACGGCAAGGCTGGTTCCTTCGAAGGCTTCTGCAGCGGCGGCGGCATTGCGCAGCTCGCCGCCAACCGTCTGCCGGGCATCCCGCATCCCACGGCGAAAGACGTCGCCACTGCCGCCGCCGACGGCATGCCGCAAGCCATTAACATCCTGAAAGAGAGCGGTCGCTATCTTGGCAAGGCACTTGCTATCATCATCGACTGCTTCAACCCCGAAATCATCGTGTTGGGAAGCATTTACACGCGTTCCGGCAAATGGCTGGAAGCCTCCATGCGTGAAGAGCTTCAGAAGGAAGCGCTTCCATCGGCTCTCGCCGCCTGCAAAATCGTTCCTGCCGGGCTTGGCGAAAGTCTCGGCATCATGAGCGCCATCGCCGTGGCGACCTATCATCACGCCAGATAACTGGAAGTTCTGGGAGCTCTAGAAGCTCTGGAGTATCCAGTAAGTTCAGCTCATCCAGAATATCCAGAATA
>JAGCSE010000261.1 GCA_017964325.1 Victivallales bacterium
GACGTATTTGTTGTTGTCGTTCTTGCGGAGAAAGTCCTCTATTTGGACAGGATAGAGGTTTTCGCCGCCCGTGATGATGACATCTTTCTTGCGGTCAACGAGATAGATGAATCCGTCCTCCGACTCTTTGGCCATGTCTCCCGTGAAGAGCCATCCGTCCTGCAGGACTTCCTTGGTGGCTTTTTCATCTTTGTAATAACCTTTCATGACGCCGTCGCCTTTGATGGCCAGTTCGCCGACTTCGCCACGTTTGACAGGCTGATGCTTTTCATCGACGATTTTCGTCTGCCATCCGTAGCCTGCGACGCCGATGGCGCCGACGTGGTCGATGTTTTCAATTCCGAGATGGACGGCGCCCGGGCCGATGGATTCGCTGAGCCCGTAGTTCGTGTCGTAGTCGTGATGCGGGAAGACTTGCTTCCAGCGTTTGATGAGGCTGGGCGGCACGGGCTGCGCGCCGATGTGCATGAGCCGCCATTGGTCAAGCTTGTAGTTGGACAGTTCGATTTCGCCGCGGTCGATGGCGTCGAGAATGTCCTGCGCCCATGGGACGAGCAGCCAGACGATTGTGCATTGCTCTTCGGAGACGGTGCGGATAATCCATTCAGGCTTTATACCTTTTAATAATACGGCCTTGCCGCCGACGAGGAAGCTGCCGAACCAGTGCATTTTCGCGCCCGTGTGGTAAAGCGGCGGGATGCAGAGGAACACGTCATCGCGCGTCTGGCCATGATGGTTCTGCTCGACTTTGCAGGAGTGCATGAGGCTGCGGTGCGGATGGATGATGGCCTTTGGGAAGCCTGTCGTGCCGGAGGAGAAATAGATGGCGGCATTATCATCATCCGTCAATGGAACGTTCGGAGCCTTTTCAGAACAATAAGATACCAATTTATAATAAGGTTCCGCGAAGGAGGGGCAGTCTTCACCGACGTAGAGCAGGGCGCGGACTTTTGGAATGGTTGTGCAGATGGCTTCGACGCGGCCAATGAATTCGGGGCCGAAGACGAGCATTTCGACGTCCGCCAAGTCGATGCAGTATTTGATTTCATCGGATGTGTAGCGGAAATTGAGGGGGACTGCCATGCAGCCGCTTTTCAGGACGCCGAAATAGATGGGAAGCCATTCGAGGCAGTTCATGAGGAGGATGCCGACTTTGGCGCCTTTCGGCATCCCACGCGTCAGCAGAAAATTGGCGAAACGGTTGGCCTTCTGGTCGAATTCGGCCCATGTCATTTCTGAACGGAAGGAGTCGATGTTGCTGCCTTCGATGAGGGAATATTCACGCCAGTTGGTATGGTGTTTTTCCAATTCCTGTGGATTGATTTCGACGAGTGCGACGTCATTCCCGTAGAGAGTGGCGTTCTTCTGCAAGATTTCCGTAATCGGCATGACCGAAGGCTCCTTGGCTTCAATGATTTTTTGAATATACTGGATTATAATGGATTGAAGATAATTTAAACCATAATCATTTTCATTCAATAAAAATGGTGCATATAAAACGGCGTTTAGAGGGTGTCGATGGCGGCTTGCAGCTCGGCGGGCGTGATGTCCTGCACGAGTTTGTAGCCTTCGCGCTCATGGGGGAGGATGAACGTGATTTTGGCGTTGGTGTTCTTCTTGTCCGCCATCATGAGCGGGAAGGCTTCCTCGGCGGATGGTACGGGGAAGGATGGGCCGCGCAGGGCGCGGACGACATCGATGCAATGATTCGCCCAGTCTGAGTCGATGTAATTTCTTGATTTGGCGATGTGTACGGCGACAATCATGCCCTGCGCGACGCAGAGCCCATGGCTGATGCGCTCCTCCGACCATGTCTCGACTGCATGGCCGTAGGTGTGGCCGAGATTCAGAATCTTGCGGCGGCCTTTTTCGCGGAAATCTTCATGGACGACGTCAGCCTTGGCCTGTGCGGATTGTGCGGCGACGTTTGCTATGAGCGGCAGGTAGCCGCCAAGCAGTTCCTCCTGATTTTCGTCAATGAAACGAGCAAGTCTGGATGCACAGACAAGGCCTGTCTTGTATGCTTCCACAAGTCCTTCGCGGATACGCTGTTCTGGAAGCGTGGTGAGCGCGGCGAGGTCGAGGAAGATGGCCTGCGGCAGTGCGAACAGTCCGACCTGGTTCTTGTAGTGTGCGATATTGACGGCCGTCTTGCCGCCGATGACGGCATCGACGCAGCCGAGAAGCGATGTGGAAACGAGCATGAAATCAATTCCACGTTTGTAAGTCGCAGCGATGAAGGCTCCGAAATCTGTGACGAGACCGCCGCCGATGGCGACGATGAGCGCGTCACGCCCGATGTTCAATTGAAGCAGTTGGCGATAGACGATTTCGGCCTGCGTCAATGTTTTGGAGTCCTCTCCCGGGCGGATGACGATGGAGATGGCGTGGGGGAGGGCGCGTTGATAGCGCGGCAGATGATGGGCGGCGACATTGTCATCCGTAATGATGACGACTGATGAATATGCTTTGGCGGCAATGGCTTGTGCAAGTTCCGTCGGAGCCTTGAAGGTGGGTGAAACTGGAACTTGATTGTGGTCGATGTCCGCTATGAAGGGGGATACATCGGCGAGCTGGCAGAGGATATCCGCGGCGACGTTTTCCTGCGATTGATCGGCGTTTACGGTGAAATTGCAGTCATGGTAGGCTGATTGCCGGCTGTCGAAGAGTTTTTTCGCGTCGTCGCGCGATTTCCAGTTCGGGCGCGAGGCGGCGTTTTGTTCGAGCCTTTTGGCGATGTTTTCAAATGGGAGGTCGAGCAGGACGATTGGGCCGCTTTTGTGCATGATGGCGCGGTTCTGCGGCAAGACGGGGAGGCCGCCGCCTGTTGCGATGATTTGGCCGCCGCGTTTGGTCAAAGAGGAGAGCATTTCCGTTTCGCGTTTTCGGAAGGCGGCTTCTCCATTAGTCGTGAAGAATTCGGCGATGGTGCATCCGAAATCCTTTTCAAGGAGGGAGTCCACATCGATGAACGGGAGATTGGTGATGGCGGCGAGAGCGGTTCCAACAGTGGTTTTACCTGCTCCCATGAATCCTGTGAGGAAGATGTTGTCCATAAAAGTGCAAATGAGCTGTCAATGAGTTTGCCAAGATAAGGAACATGGATTATAGTTTAACTTTCAAATGTCGTTTTTCAACAAGGATGCACCATGGAAATCTTCTTGACAATGCGCAAACGCGCTGAATTTCCGGACCAGATGTCCGTGAAGCCCGAAGACATGCCGATGGATGTCGTGCTTCGTGCACTGGACATCGTGGCGGAGAGCAAGGTCCCGCAGGTTTTGTTCAAAGGCAATGAACCGTTGCTTCATCCTGAATTGGAATTAGTTGTGAAAGGATGCCAGAAGCGCGGAATCATTCCCGTATTCGAGACGAGCGGGTTGATGCCGACGATGGCGAAGAAGATGGTTCTCAACCAGAATGTGCGGCTGATATGGCGGCTGTTCCGGCCGAGCTTCTACAGCGAGGCGGATTTGGCGGAGATGCGCGGAAATCTTCAAGAAATCATGGCGACGGGAATGCCCATCCGGTTGAACATCATGTGCGACGATCCTGAAGCGGACTACAATTTCGTGCGCGAATATCTGGACAAATACAAGTTTGACTCCGTGTTTTTCTGGGCTTCCTGCCTGATGCCGCAGGAGAAAATCGGTCATGCCATGGAGTTCTACAAGAATCTTCTGGGCGACTATTTCAAAAAGAAAGTCGTGCCATCCCTGACGTGCGGCATCATGCCTTGTTCGATGACGGACGCGCAGTACGGATTCTTGGCGAAAACTGGCAATCGTTTCGGTCGTTGCACGCCGCATCTAGGCGTGCTTCCTGACGGTCATGTCTGCCACTGCCAGGAGATGGCGATGTTGCCAGGCCCGCATCTTTCGGCGTTTCGCACGGAAAAGGAACTTCAAAAATACTACTATGACGTTTTCCGCGACTTGCAGTGGCAGATGGATGTCTGCCCGCAATGTAAAGATTGCATGTGCATTGGAGGCGGTGTCTGCACAGGCGTCAGCATGGCGCAGAAGGCGCATGCCATGTTGGAGAATTTCGACCGTCTGAAGCAGAAACTGGCGGAGGAGCATGGCGAACTTTCTGACGAGGAACGTTCGGATTTGCTTTGGAAGATGACGGAGGTCTGTCTGGTTTTGGCGTTGTATCCTGATGCGATTGAATGTCTTGAGGAGTTGCGCCGCCAGCATCCCGAAAGTCCGAATCCACATTTCTATCTTGGAGTCTGCTATTGGGAGACGGGGCGTCTGTCCGACGGTGAAGATGAATTCCGCAAGTGTGCGCGTCTCTCGGAGAATCCACTGATAGCATTGGGAGAACTCCATCGTCGTTTGGTCGAAAACGGAAACACAATCCGTGCACGTCTGCTGCAAGGCGAAATTGAAAAGGAAGCCGTCAAGCTCCAGCAGAAGATGGACGAACAGAAGGGCGGAGCAAAGAAAGAGTAGAAAAGCTTTTAGCTACGAGAAACGAAATAAACCTCAACGGGGCTTCCGCTACGTGCATGGCGGAAGCCCAATGTTTTTTGCTCCACGAAGCAAGCTTCGTGGAATCATTTGCGTGCAAATAGCGGCATGAGCAAGATTAACAGGCCGAAAATGGCGGAAGCGACAGCAAGGGCTTTGGCGCAGGTGGCATTTTTACCTGCGATTTCAAAAAGGTCGCGGATACGCCATGGGAGGCTGAGGGCGACCATGCCGAAGAGGCCGAGAATCAGACAGAGGATGCTGAAAATCGGACGGCAGGGTACGTCGTGGATAAACGCCTGGATGATGAGAAAGTTGGCGCTCAAGGTAAAGAATCCGCCAAATGCGCGGGCATTGAGATAATCCAGGAAAAAGGCGGATGTGATGGCGGTGATTGGAACGAGCGCCCAGACGACAGGATGCAATTTGGCGAGATTTCCTTCCAACATCAGGCATCCGTAATAAGCAGACCATACGAGACTTATGGTGCCGATGACAAGGCCTGGCGCAATGGGGCGGCGCGGCCATTTCGGGGCTTTGTCCGTCAAGTCGCCGCTGGACAGCTTGAAAAAGACCGCCGCAAGGGAGAGGCAGGCAATGGCGATGAAGGCTGAGACTATTAGAAAAAGAAGCATAGTGTTTTCGAATGAATGAATTAGGGGGCGTGGTCATGAGTTGACGGTAATCCAGTCTGACTCATACCATGAAATCTTGTAATCGACTCTGATGTCGATGTTAGATATTTTGTAGATGGCGTTTTCCAGCTCCTTGAATGACCAGAGATAGCTCATGTAGTCTTCTTCCGCTTCAGACGGTTGGTTGTGGATGGTGCGCCGTTTGTCTGTTTGGGTGACTTCCATGACACGAGCCACTTCCTTAAAAAGACATAGGAAGGTAAGGTATTTGAACGGAAGTTTCTGGAGCTCTTGAAGATAGGCGAGCAGACGGTAGATTTTGAAATTTTCGCGCCCTTCCTGCGTTTTGGCGGTTTCACCAGCCTTGCGACATTCTTCCTGGAAGGAAAGGATGCCGATGGGATTCAGGAGGAAGGTGTTTTGGGTGTCGTTGAACTGACAGGCCCAGTTTGGGTAGGCTCCTTTTTCCGAAAGAAGAAACTGGGCGTTTTTGTCCTGCATACCGATGAGCGGTTGCACGAATAGTTTTGCAAACGTCTCAATAGGCTCTTGGAAACGGCGCAGACACGTGTCCAAAGCATTGGCGGTTGTCGTTCCAGGAGATTGTCTAAAGGCTGTCGCCAGTGTTTCTATTTGTATCCAAGTCATACTGAAGGCCATTGATGACGGGCGAGCGGTTTTTTCAAAGACATACACACCCTAATATAAAGTAATTTCATATAATTTAGCATGAAAATCGGCATTTAACAATTGTTTTCCCAAGAGAAAACTGTTTTTCTGAGAAAAAGACTGTGGGAAAAGCTGGTATGGATAATAATCGATTAAGATAAAATCAAAAAATGTATTCTATTTGAAATCATTATGTTATGCTAAAAACAGTCATCAAGAGTCATGCAAGGTCATTAATATTCATAATAAATCATATTAAATCATAATAAATACTATTAATAATATTTTATAGTATATTGTTGAATTTCTGAATTGTGGAATATTTTACCATTGTCGAGGAGCGACGTTGTTCCGCCATAGGGGCGGATTGGTGGCGCGCCCCGCGTGCTAAGCATGATTCCGCGCTCCGCGCGGTGTCGCTTCGCAATGGTACAACGTCTGTTAAGGGTGCAATCTTTGTGGGCCTTCATGAAGGCCTATCCGCAACTGTCCGACAAAGCCATCATGGTCATTATCGATATGCTATGGCTCAAACGGACACGGTTCCAGTTCCAATTTCAGGATTTGGTAACTCTGTTGGCGGTATATCTATTGTAGAGTATAGCCTTCAGGTATGGCGATGTTATATAATTTGTCTTTATAATGAAAACTATGCTCCCCTACAACAGGTTGGTGGTAATTGAGCAGATCCTCGAATTTGGCATGCATTTGCTTGAAGGCTTCGCGGCGACTGCCATACGTCTGCGAACACGCATCTTGTACAGGCTGGCAGATGATATCATAAAGTTCGCGGAGTTTCTTGTAGGTTTCAAATTTCTCTTCGGCCGAAACATCTTGACGATACATGATGTCGCACCATTGTTCCCGGAGGGATAGATATTGGTTAACTGCATCTTTTGTCTCTTGGGGTATGTTGGACAAGTCCAGGCTGGTAATGACTCTTTCGAGTTGCTGGAGTCTTTGACGCGCCATGTCTGTTTGGAATTTAATCTGATGCCAATAAAAATCGCAGTCTTTTGGGTTGTAGATATAAACGCTTTGCATTGCCGTGCCATATATCCCCTCAAATGCTTTCCGAGTCGCCAAATCGTGTTTGGATTGCTCCAGTATTCTTTTGACTTCGTTTACGTCTGGTGATTCCCGCTGATTGGATGACGCTGCGGGTTGATTGGGGGTATCCTTTGGGCTTGCAGGCTTATCATAGTCATCATCATCTTCTTCTTTTTCAGGCATGGATGGTTGACTGGCTTTCTCCAATCTTTCCATGTCAGCCTTCAGCGATTGTGTAGTATATTGCAGCGAAAGCAAATAGAATAGTAAGGCGAAAGCCGATACTATCAAGAGGATATTCAACTGATAGTTTTTCATTTTTCAATGCCTTGGATTGAGGGGAAAACCAACATGAAAATTGGAGGATAAAATACAGAATCGAAATCGTTTAAGTCGTTGGCGAGGAAGACGTCCTCGATGCCGACTGCATGTGCGCAATATTTTGTGATGATACTGCTGTCGAATTCGGCTTCTTGGGAAAGGCGTTCTTGCGTACCCCATGACGTTTTCTTGAAAGCCAAAACGCATTCGTCATCCTGTATGCTTCTTTGGAGTTTATCATAAAGGGATTTGAATTCCTCCTCGGGAAGATAGTTGGGATTGAGGTCTGCCAGCAGACGGAGTTTTTCCTCACGGTTCTTTGCATGATGTTGCAGGATGGTATTCAGGAAAGCCATGAACTCATTGTATGCTCCTTGGTCTTCTTCAAGCAGTTCCTCTAAGGTGCGGTCATCGATTTTTGACGGAAAAAAACGGTCGGTTATTTCTTCATGCTGTCTTTTGCTTTCAGTCTTGATGTGACGTTGTTGGCGTTTAGCTTCTTTTTCATGAACAGATTTTGCGTCATGGACGACTGTTTTATGTGGTTTTGGGGTAGCAGTTTCTTCTTGAACTTTTGATGAAAGTTGGCTGATTTCATTGCGCAAGGAATCCTGCTTCTGTTTCTCTTTTATGCACAAGAGCATCAGAAACAAGCAGATGATAAACAAGAGGATTGAAAAAATTGTCTGCAAGTGTTTCATGGAGAATCCTCTGCTGATTGCCGAAGGCGGTTGTGGGGGTGGAAGATGTTGCCAGAATCGTCGTATTCGGAGTCGATGATATCGTCTTTTGTGTTGAAAACACGGTCTTTGCCTGCCGATATTCCCTTGTGGTAAGTTTCTTCCTTCAAACGGATTGCAAAAAACATCATAGGTGTCCCCCAACGGTCAAGGCATGCTTTTTCCGTCTTGCCATACGGCCAGTCTTTCCCGCAATCGATGGCAAGAATTGAAATGTCCGTTGGATTGGACACGTCTTCGCTCAATGGTATATTCTTGTGTTCCTGTAGATAATTGCCGAGCAAGAGATTGAATTGGTGCAAATCCTCCCAGACCACGACATTGTCCAGATTGCGTTTGAAATCGATGGCAACCATTACTCCGGCAAGAAGCAACGCGATACCTATGACGACAACGACCGCCTTGACAGGATGTAGTTTGATGCTTGCGGAGAATGACATGATGGTTTATGGAGGGTACTATTTGATCGGAATCGTGTTGTAGCGGATCAAGTCGTGGTCGAAAATGAAGCGGCGGAAGCCGTAGGTGACTTTGTCGAAGGAGACACTGGTCGTTTCGGCGCTGGAGAAGAGGATGCCGTTCCACTGGTAGGTGAAGGCCGTGTGGGTATGGCCTGTCAGATAGGCCACGACGGGATACTGCTTCAGTTTGTCCGACAGCCACTTGCGGCGCGATTTCGGCAGGTTGAAATATTCTTCCTTTTCATCGGGCGTTTCGATGAAAATCGGCGCATGCATGGCGAGGATGATCTTCTTGCCGGCCGCCTTCGCATCGTCCAGTTCCTTTTGGAAGAATTCGTCCATCTTCGCCGTTAGGGATTCGATTGGATGTTGCCAAAGCTCCGAATCCAAGACGATTAGACGGTAGCCGCCCGACGGCATGTCAGCGGCGTAGAAAGTCGGGCCGAAGAATTCTTCGAAGATCGGGCGTGAATCTTTCTGTGCGACGTCATGGTTGCCTGCGACGATATAGACAGGCAATTTCAGACGGGAAAGTTCCTTCTTGAAGACCGTAAGCGTCTCGCGGTTCGTGATATGCATCATGTCGCCGCAAATGACGACCGCCTGGCAGTCACTTTGGTTGAGCTTGTCGATCTCCTGGCGGAAACGGGCCAGTTCGGCGTCGTAGTCCTTAAAGCCGATCTGCGGGTCCGACAGTTGCGCGAGCACGAGATTGTCAAACGTCATCACCGCGTTCTCCTGATAGGAGAATTTGAGTTCGCGTAGTTCGTATGTCGTCCCTTCGCCCGTGTAGGTTGGATCAAAGCGCAACGACTTGATGTTGCCGCCGTTGAACCATGTCCATGGCTTTGCGAGGACTTCTCCCGTCAGGGTGACGGTGTGCCATTCGCCGTCGGCCTTTGGGACGGGGAGCTTCCATAAACGGTAGTCCGAGAAGTTTTGTCCATCCTTGGCGTAAAACACATAGCCGTGGTGTTTGACGGGGCCCGTCGCACGATAGGTGTAGGTCAGTGTGTTGCATTGTCTTGGATCAATATCCACGTTGCGGTTGGCGACGTTCGGGCCGTTGGCCGTGAAGGTGAACGACAGGCCGTCGTCGGATAGGGAGACTGTGCAATTTGTCGTTTTCTCCCATCCTTCAAAGTTGTTTGCTTTGTTCCAGATGACGTCTGCCGAGAGACTTAAACAGCAAGATAATAGAAGAAAAGGTATGCAATTTTTCATTTGGGAAAATGGGATAGAAAGGATAGAGAGGATAAAAGGAATAAAAGCAATTGGTTAGAACTGCGCTAGCAGACGGCCGCCGTCGAGCAGATGGGATGAGCCTGTGATGAAGCCGCCATGCGTGTCGTCGCACAGATAGAGGATGAAATCGACGATTTCCCACGGTTCGGCGGCGCGGCCGATGGCGGTCTTCATGTTGGCCATGGCGGCTCGCGTGAGGACAGGGCCGGGCATGATGCAGCAGGAGCGGACGTTGTGTTTGGCGCCGAGGGAGGCGATGGATTTCGTCACGCCGTGCATGGCGGATTTGGCGGCGGCGTAGTCGATGCAGCCCGCGGAGCCTTCTTCGCCGGAGACGGAGCCGAAGTTGATGATAACGCCGTGGTTGTGGTCGAGCATGTTACCAATACATGCGCGGATGAAGTAGAGGGCGCCTTTGAGATTGACGTCGATGCCCCACGAAATGATTTCCGGATCGCGGTCGCGGAAGGCGTCGTGGCATTTCCAGATGCGGGCGGAGGCGCCGCCGCAGGCGTTGATGAGGATGTCGATCTGGCCGTATTTTTCGATGGCGAGTTTGGCGGCGGC
>JAGCSE010000262.1 GCA_017964325.1 Victivallales bacterium
GAAGTCATGAGCATGCGCGACCAACTCATTCCGCAATACGCCAACATGGTCTATAACGGCTTCTGGTTCGCCCCCGAACGCGAATTCCTCCAGGCCGCCATCACGGAAAGCCAGAAGAATGTCACGGGCGAAGTCCGCGTCAAGCTCTACAAAGGCAACTGCTTCATCAGCGGTCGCCGCTCGCCATATACGCTTTATGACTCGGAAGTTGTAACATTCGAAAAGGACAATGTTTACAACCAAGCAGACGCCACTGGATTCATCGCCCTCAACGCCCTCCGCCTCCGTATCGGCGCCAAAGCCCAGAAGCCGCAGGACTAATCACCCTGCACTTTGTCTAATATAATCCAGGCATCCATCACGCCTCCTTCCGTCCGGAAGGAGGCTTTTTTCTTTTCTAGCTTTTCCAGGCTCTCTAATTTCTCCAGTCTTTTTCACTGCCATATTTCAGCATAAATGCCACATCATTCCCTCTCCAATGAAAAAAAATAGAGGAATGGTGTGGCATTTTCATGACTTTCAATGAAACAATGGCATTCATCATGCCCTGTTGACCAATGACATTATCAATAAAAGCATATTTTTTTTGCATTTTTTGCCCAATTTTCCTCACAATTTCACTTTGCTTTTTCTTGCATTTAAACCTTTTCACAGTAAATTTTATAATGCTAGTAATAAACTGGCAGTTTATGTTGTTGAAAATTGTTCTTCATTAATACGGATTGAAAAATATCTATCATTCAAAAGCCACGGAAATCATAACGCGGGTTTTCCAAAAGAAGACCTCCTCCACAATAAAATTTTTATCCAACGCGCAGCACAAAAGGAACCCCAAATGAAAAAAACACTCTTGAACCTCCTGACGGTTCTCGCGGCAATCACCCTCTTCGGTTGCAAATCGTATGAAGACTACAAGAACGAGCGCGCAGAAAGCGCCGTAAGACACTTTGACGAATCGCAATACAGAAACATCCCTGCGGACAAAGTGCTCACGCTCAAAGAGTGCATCCAAATCGCCGTTGAAAACAATGTGGACCTCAAGGTCTGCAGTCTGGAGGAAAAGGTCTCCCACGAAATGCGCACTAGCGAAATGCTCGGAATGCTTCCGGATTTGACCGTCAGCGACAGCTACATCCACCGCGACAACGTCGCCGCCTCCAGCAGCCGCCAAGTCCACGGCACAAACGGCTATGGCAACTACACATATTCCACCAGCCAAGACAAGACTATCAATTATTTCAACATCGACCTCGCGCTCAGCGTGCTCGATTTCGGTCTCGCCTTCGTGAACGGCCTTCAGGAAAACGACCGTATGCTCCTGCGCAACCAGCGTTTCCGCCGTGCCGCTCAAAATCTCGTGATGGACACCTCCCGCGTCTATTTCCAAGTTGCCGCCGCACAACGGGCCATCGACATCACGGAAAAGCTCCTCGCAGAATGCAAAGACACCTATCAGCAAATCGACAAGATGGGCGAAGACGGCAAAATCTCCCCATACCGCGCGTTCGATGAAGTTTCCAAATTCATCGAAATGGAAAAGAGACTCACGAACTACGTCCGCACGTACGAAAACTCCTGCGTCGAGCTCCGCGCTCTTCTCGGCCTCTATCCGAATGCAAGCATCCGCGTTGATGACTCTGTGCTGGACAAGATTCCCGAATTCGCCCTTCCCGACATTCAGCTCATGGAGCAGATCGCCCTCATGAAGCGCCCCGAACTCTTCGAAATGGATATGCAACGCCACGTCAACATCCTCGAAGCGCGCAAGACCATCATCACCATGTTCCCGAATGTCAAAATATTCTACGACTACAACGAAGTCGATAACAGCTTCCTCTACCACAACAGTTGGCGCGAAATGGGCGTCCGTTCCGCCTACAATCTCCTCAAGCTACCACAGAAAATCAGCCGCTACAGGGCATTGAATATGCAAATCGAAGCGGAAGAATACCGCACCTACGCACAGGCCATCGCCATCATGGCGCAGGTCCGCATCGCTCACGCCAACCTCCTCGCCTCACGCGAACGCTATGACATCAACGCCCGCGTCAATGGCGTTTACAAGAAAAATCTCCAGAAGGCCGAAGGCGGCAACAACGTCTCGGGCGAAATCTCGCCCATCGACATCTCCCACATGAAACTATCCACCGCCGAAACGGAAATCGAAAGGCTCCTCGCACTGGGCAACTACTACGTCGCCTATTTCCGCATTCTCAACACGTTGGGTATCGAAAATCTTGATACCGCAACTGTCAATGACATCAAGATCGAACTTGATGACGCCCGAATCAGAGCAGATGCTGAAATCCAGAAGGCACGCGAAAAGTACGAAATCGAACGCGCCAAAAAGGAGGAGGAAGACGAAGGAAAGTCAACTGACTGGCGAGACGATATCATCAACTGATTCCGCACCGCCTCCATTCCACCGCCTTGATGAAAAATTCCGCAAAAAAAGCCAGGGGGGATTTCTAAGAATATGGATATAAAAGACATGGATTTCTTCCGGCTCGAAGACAGAATGCTCTTTGAAGCCGCAGCAGCCGCAAATATCGTAGCTGCCGCAGATGCCGCCAATGATGCCAATGACGACGGAGCCAATGATGACGACAAGCATAATGAGCTCGTAAATGTCGCCATTCTCGCCGCGCCCGAAGTTCAGGCCAACATCAACGAAGGCTCTGCAAACCAAACTGCCATAACGAACAATGATGCAATAGCCGTTGCGAACGACCCGCTGGACGCCTTCATTGGTGACCTCGCAAACGACAACGCGCATCCGCTCAACGCCGTCAATGAAATCGGTGCCACACGCGCCGCCGCTCGCCACGTCGTATCCATCGATTTCAACGCACATA
The DNA here is from genome assembly GCA_017964325.1 of Victivallales bacterium. The sequence goes on from JAGCSE010000262.1 coordinate 2,856, forward strand.
AGACGTATGACGGCACCGTCGATATCGGACAGGACGCCCTTTCTCTGGACATCGATTACGACGGCGAAGCCGCCTCCTCAAGCCTCGTCTCATACGCAGACGGAGTCTGGACGTTCAACATCGATACGCCGAACGACGATTTCACAATCGTCCTATCGGACGCGCATTTTGCGGATCGCAACGTTGACACGGACGCCGAAGCCAGTATCGACATCGCCCTTCAGGGCGACAATCTCAATCTCTACACCTTCGTCTTTGAAGACACATCCATCGATGGCTCCGGCTCTTCCGTCTCCTTAGACGACAATGCCATCGACGGCTCCATCGATCGACTCGCCCTCACCATCACCGTCAACGACACAAATGTCAAGTACGGCAATGAAAACGCCGACGGCGATTTCACAACGTTCAAGGGGGTCACTTTGGAATCAGCCCTGGGCACAGGCAACGACGCCCTCGGTGCGGAGGCCATCTCCGCCCTGGAGGTTCAGCTTGAAGGCGAATTGCCACGGACAGACTCAGGACACATCAAAGTAGATACCTACGAAGACGTTCTCGTCGCCACAGGCGGAATCTTCGGTCGCATCGAAAAGAGGGACATCTCCTCCAACTACGACATCACAATCATCAATGGCGACCTGATAGTAGAAAAACGCGACTTGACCATCCAGCTTGGCGAATACACCATCGAATACGGCGATTACGGACAAGGCGACGTCATCGACGGCGAATATACTTATAGCGGCGACGAACTCGCCAGCGGCGACACGCTGACCTATACGCTCGCTATTAACGCGGACATTTCAAGCACAGGCCACTTTATTGTCGGCGACCATCAGAAAGGATTGATCCTCAACGACTACACGCTTTCCAATCCCGACAACTACAACGTCAGCTACAACGAAGGATCCGTCCACGTCACCCCGCGTGAAGCGATCATTTCATTCGAAGCCAACGACAAAGTCTATGACGGCACGACGGACGCCACACAGAAGGGAGACTACATTGTCTCCGGACTCCTCGAAAACGCCGGCATGTCGGACGATGTCGTCGTCATCGGCATGGACATGGACTTCAATTTCGACACTCCGTTCGCCGGCGAAGACAAGACCGTCACCGCCACAAGCCTGTCCTCCGAAAATCCGATGGACAGCTTGAAGATCCTCGGCGACGATTTCAGGAACTATAATTTCACGTTCATCGATACTACACTCGCCAATATCGACAAGCGGCCCGTCCATATCAAGGCCAATGACCAAACCATCGCGCAGTATGGCGAAGCCGCGCCCGCGCTAGACGGAGAATATACCGTCGGTGAAGGCGAAGTCCTTGACATCGATACGCTTGCGGTAACCCTCAAATACACCGCCCCCATGTCCGCCGCAGGCTTCTATGTCGCCGGATTCCATGAGGATGCCGTTGACAAGCAGTCCATAAGCATCACCCATGCGGACAGTTATGAAATTTTCTTCGAACAAGGCGACCTCACCGTCGGAAAACGGCAAGTCACTATCAAGGCAGACGACCACGAAATCACCTACGGCGATGACATTCCAGATTTCACATGGCAGCTCATCGCTGGCTCGTTTGTCGGCGACGACACGCCGACAGGCCCTTATGTACTGGAAACTCCTCCCGAAGGCGACAAGCCTCTGGATGCGGGCGAATACGCCATCGTCGATGGCGGCATCGTATTGGACGACAATTACGAATTGACCATTCTCAACGGCACGCTGACCGTTGACAAACGTGAACTTACCATCAAATTCCAAGCTGATGACAAAGTTTACGATGCCACCACGGATGCTGAACGCCTCGGCGATTTCACCGTCACAGGCCTCGTCGATGGCGAATCAATCGCACTCGACGACTCCGCGATGACCTATCATTTCTCCGACAAGAATGTCGGCAACGGAAAGACCGTCACTGCAACAGGTTTTGAACTTGAGTATCTCTCTGGAACGGACATCGACAACTATGACATCACGTTCGTCGATACAGCCGTCGCCAACATTACGCCCCTCGCAATCACCATCGGATTCACTGCGAATGACAAGGTCTATGACGGAAACGCCAGCGCCACGCGCAAATCGCTCGACATGTCGCAGGTCCTCGAAGGCGACGACGTGAATTTCGATGACACCACGCTCGAATACAATTTCTCCGACAAGAATGTCGAAGACGGAAAGACCGTCACCGCAACGAGTTTCACTCAAGCCCTACTCTCCGGCGAAGATCTCGCGAACTACACAGTCGAATTCGACGACACGGCATTGGCCAACATCACGCCCCGCCCCATCACCATCGGATTCACTGCGAACGACAAAGTCTATGACGGAAACGCCAGCGCCACGCGCAAATCGCTCGACATGTCGCAGGTCCTCGAGGGCGACGACGTGATTTTCGACGACTCAACGCTCGAATACAATTTCTCCGATAAGAACGTCGAAGACGGAAAGACCGTCACCGCAACAGGTTTCACTCAAGCCCTACTCTCCGGTGACGACCTCGCGAACTACACAGTCGAATTCGACGACACGGCGTTGGCCAACATCACCCCGCTCGCCATCACCATCGGATTCCAAGCCAATGACAAGCCATACGACGGCACCACGGACGCAACGCGCAAAGGCGACCTGATCATCAGCGGAGCCATCGACGGCGACGACATCCAAGCCATTGAAACAGAAGCGGGAGTCTCCTACGCCTTCGACCAGCCGACCGTCCTCCGCGACACGGACGGCAGCATTCTCGATCGCGACGTCACCGCCACCGGCAATGTCACGCTGACAGGAAATGATGCCTCTAACTACACATTCACGTTCATCAACAAGACCACCGCTAAGATCACGCCGATTGACGTGACCGTCACAGCATACGACCAGTCCATGACGTATGGCGATGCAAATCCCTCCCTCGACGGACAATATACCATCGAAGGCCTTCTCGCCATCGATTCCCTGACGGTCACGCTCAAATACGACACCGACAGCATTCCGACTTCCGCTTCAGGCCATTTCAAGGCTGGCGAACACGACGACGTCATCATCGAAGCCAACCATACCCTCACCAATGCGGACAGCTACAACTACCATTTCGTGGCGGCGGACCTCACGGTTGCAAAACGCCAGGTCACCATCAAGGCAGACGACCACGAAATCACCTACGGCGATGACATTCCAGATTTCACATGGAAGCTCGTCGATGGCTCGTTCGTCGGTGACGACACGCCGACTGGCCCCTTCGTTCTGGAAAATCCTCCCGAAGGCGACAAGCCTCTGGATGTGGGCGAATACGCCATCGTCGATGGCGGCATCGTTCTGGATGACAACTACGAACTGACCATCCTCGATGGTACACTGACCGTTGACAAACACGCCCTCACCATCACGTTCCAGGCCGCAGACAAGTATTACAATGCCACGACAGACGCCGAACGCCTCGGCGACTTCACCGTCACTGGCCTCGTTGACGGCGAATCAATCGCACTCGATGACTCCACGATGACCTATCATTTCTCCGACAAGAATGTAGGCAACGGAAAGACCGTCACCGCAACAGGTTTTGAACTTGAGTTCCTATCCGGAACGGACATCGACAACTACAACATCACGTTCGTCGATACCACTACCGCCAACATCATGCCGCTTGCCATCACCATCGGATTCACTGCGAATGACAAAGTCTATGACGGAAACGCCAATGCCACGCGCAAATCGCTCGATATGTCACAGGTCATCGCTGGAGATGACGTGGTATTCGACGATTCCACGCTCGAATACAATTTCTCCGACAAGAACGTCGAAGACGGAAAGACCGTCACCGCAACAGGTTTCACACAAGAACTCCTTTCGGGCGACGACCTCGCGAACTACGACATCACCTTCGCAGACACAACTACGGCCAACATCACGCCGCTCGCCATCACCATCGGATTCCAAGCCAATGACAAACCATACGACGGCACCACGGACGCTACACGCAAAGGCGACTTGATCATCAGCGGAGCCATCGACGGCGACGACATCCAAGCCGCAGATACAGGAGTCTCCTACGCCTTCACACTGCCGACCGTCAACCGCGACACAGACGGCAGCATTCTCGTTCGCGACGTCACCGCCACTGGCGATGTCACGCTTTCAGGAAGCGACGCCGCCAACTATACGTTCACATTCGTCAATAGAACCACCGCAAAGATCACGCCGATCGACGTGACCGTCACAGCATATGACCAGTCCATGACGTATGGCGATGCAAATCCCTCCCTCGACGGACAATACACCGTCGAAGGCCTCCTCGCCATCGACAGCCTGTCGGTCACGCTCGCGTACGACGTTGACAACATCCCGACGTCCGCATCCGGTCATTTCAAGGCTGGCGAACACGATGATGTCATCGTCGAAGCCGACCACACGCTCTCCAATGCGGACAGCTATAACTACCATTTCGTGGCGGCGGACCTCACGGTTGCAAAACGCCCCATCACCATTGCCGCGGATGATAAGGAAATCACCTACGGCGATGAAGTCGGCGACCTGACGTATGCCGTCATAGGCGATCTCGCCGACGGCGATTCCATGGACGCCCCCAACGTGCAGGTCGATGGCGAACCGAATGACAATGGCCATTTGAACGCAGGAACTTATGATATCATCATAGACGAACTCTCCTTGGACGAAAACGATTATGACATCACCTACGATCCAGGCGAACTCATCGTCAATCCCAAAGCCATTACCATCATCGCCGACGACAAGGCCAAAGAGGAACACCGTCCCGATCCCACTCTGACCTATACAGTTGACGGCCTTTTGGACGATGACGAACTCACCGGCAAGCTGACCCGCAAACCTGGTGAACGTCCTGGGGATTATGAAATCCAGCAAGGCGGTCTGACAGCGGACGACAACTATGTCATAACCTACATCCCCGGCACCCTGACAATCGTCGCCGCCCCCGAAGACCCCGCTCCGCCATATTTCCCAGTGGTCGATGACGACGTACCGGAGAAAAACATCACACAAGAGCCTGAAGAAGGCAATCGTAACTACAATGGTCCTGAGCTTTTCGAGCCAGCTGACTATATTCCTATTATTCCATATATCCATGCAAAATGGGACTACCGCAGCCGCTTCGATGATCACAACATCAATCCGCTTGCCAATTCGCAGGATCTTTGGATGGACATCGACAGCCTGGACACCATCCTAGTCTCCAAAGTCATCAGCGCAAGCGACTCAGCCAACGAACGCGGCTTCTCATCCGGTAACGAATTGTTCCCCAACAATACGCAAACGCCCATTTATACCGTTCATCTCACGGATGACTTAGACAGCCCAATCATCGAGCCCGATGATTTCCATGGCTCCATTGATCCGTTGCCGCAGCCTTCCATCGATGATTCCACACCCGATGATGGGCTAGGCCTGCTCGCCGGGCTCCAGTTGGACGAACCGCTGAAAAACACGGCGTTCAAGTCCGATGTCGAACTCCTCCTCGATGGTTTCATGGCATGAAACATATCATTGCCCTCATAGTCCTGCTCGTTTCCGTCCTCTTTTCACTGAACGGAAACGGGCAGGAAATCAAAACTGTTCTCTTTCCCTTCAGGGAGACCGTGGTTTCGGCCCGTCTGGAATCCGTCTTGAAACCATACAAGTTCCGTATGGGCCAGCCATTCAAGGAAGGCGACATTCTCGCGGAACTTGATGACTCGCGTTATGTCATTGACTTGGAACGCACAACGGCGCAGTTTCAATATGCAAAAAACGTATTCGATGAAAAAAAGGAACTGCGTGAACGAAAATTCACAAGTGACGCCGAACTGCGCAAAGCCGATTACGATTTCCAACTCGCAAAAATCGCCTTGTCCGAAGCCAAACTCAATGTGTCGTTCTGTTCAATCAAAGCTCCTTTCAGCGGCAAAATCGTCGAAATCATGACTCATGATTTCGAGACGACGCGTCCAGGCCAGATTCTTTGCCGTATCATCGATGACAACCGCCTCCTCGCCATCATGAACGTTCCGCTCACTGACACTGCCCTGACCACGATTGGAACTACCGTCAAAATCCAACTGGACCAGAAGGATTTAACCGCAAACGGCACCGTCTATGAAGTCTCCCCCCAAGCGGATCACCGCACGGGAACCGTCCGCATCCGTGTCCTAATCGACAATCCACAAGGCCTTTTCTCCGCCGGCATGACTGGTATCCTCCAGAAATGATGCCATGAAATCACCGCGCGAAGCATTTTCAAAACGCAGAACCGCCCATAACAGCCTTCAGCAGTTCTATCTGTCTAATCTGTGATTTCCAAGATATTGAAATTTCGTGATTTCCGTGCCTTATGCCCAACGAGGATCTATCAGCCCGTTTAAAGGCCCTGGCCTTCATCATCAAATACGGCCATGACCTTTTCAGCGCCAAAACGTTTGACGACACCGCCGCCAACGTCGTCAACAACAGCCGTTCCATGCTTAATTTCAGAACGTCTGTCCTTTTGGAAAGCAATGGGCGCAAGTCACGTATTGTCGCGCAGTTCGGACAACCAGAAGTCAATCCACATTCACGCCTTGCCGTTTTGCAGCAACGTTTCGCAGACTCCATCGTCTTCGATGAACCCGCCATCACAATAACTGCGGACAGCGGCCTCGATTCCGAACTAGCCCAAAACGACGCCGTCTATTATGCCCTCAAACTCACACCGCCGCCCAATAGCGACAAGACCTCCCTCTTCTACATCTGGCTTCTCGAATACGAAAAGGAAATACCGCCGCTCGTTCCCAACACGGCTCGCCTCCTAGCCAACTCCGCCGCAGAAGCACTGTTCTACCAACGTCTTACAAAACGCCGACTTTGGGTCTTGCGGGATGCTTTACCCAAAATCATCTTCTGGATCATCTTGTTGGGAGCCGTCGCCGCCCTGATGTTCATCAGAGGTCCTGAACGCATCACGGCGGAATTTACACTCAAGGCTCCGCAAGTAACAGGAGCCTATGCCGTCTTTGACGGCATAGTCGCCGACTGCCTCCAGCCTAACGGTGCACAAGTCCGCAAAGGCGACGTCATCATGGTATATGATGTCAGCCAGTTGAAATACCGTCTTGGAGCCGCCACAAGCCAATTGCGCGAGACGGAGGCGGAGCTCGCCCTCGAAGAACAGAACGCCTTTTCCGATCAGGCTCGCCTCGCCCGTGTCAAACTTCTTGAAGCCAAACGCAATACGGCAAAAGTCGCTGTCGAAGAAGCCCAATGGTATATCGAACACGCCCAAATCACTGCCCCCGCCGACGGCTTTCTCGTCATAACTGGCGGACTGGCAGAACTTTTTGCAGGACGCGCTGTCAAGACAGGTGACAAGCTTTTTGAAATCCACGGCGGCGACGGCATGCTCGCCGACATTCCCGTCAATGAACAGAACGCATCCATTCTAACGCAGTCGCCCAAGCTCGAACTTTTCCTCCATACCGCTCCCGAAAACGCCCTCGACTGTCAAATCATCGACATCGCTCGCCTCCCTGAACTGACCGAACAGAAGACCTACTGCTACCATGTCCAGGCAAGCCTCATCAATCCACAGGACAGTTTTCGATTCGGTATGCGCGGAGTAGCAAAGCTCTCCGCCGGAGACTATTCGCTCGGATACCGACTCTTTAAGAATGTCATTCTCTACACACGAAAATTCTGATTGACGCCCCATGAACCAAGAACCGCTGACCGGCTGTCTCAGGCCGGACATAGAACTCATAAGAGGAGACAGGCCACTCCTTTTCGACCGCCAGGCGGATGCGTACTACCGCATTCCGTCCGACGCGCTGCCTGTCCTTTCCGTCCTTACGGAGTCCATGCCCGTCAGCGCGTTCATGGAAAAACTCGCCACCAACGGCGTAAACATCTCTCGCGAAGACCTCCTCCGTCTTTTGGCCTTCCTTCAGATGAACAACTTGCTCACGCCCGAATACGGCGTCATCGAGGCGAAACGCCGCAGACTCTCCGCCCTCCGCCACGAGAACACACTCCTAAAGCTTTCATCTGCATACATTTTCTTCAAGCTGCCACCGCTCCATCCCGAAAATTTCTATGCCCACATCCGCCCGATGGTCGGCTGGCTAGCCTCAAAATACGTTGTCTTGACACTGCTTCTGCCTGCCATCATCGGTTATCTGCTGCTTGTTCGCGACTTGGACATCGTCCATGACACATTTCTGAACTCCCTCTCATGGGCGGGTCTCGTCAAATATTTCATCGCCATCGTCATCTTGAAAATCGCTCACGAATCCGCACATTCCCTCGCGGCCATTCATTTCAACTGCCGCGTCCGCAGCATAGGCATCGGATTCATCGTCTTCGTACCACGATTCTTTACGGATACGACTGACAGTTGGCGACTTCCGCGTTCGCAACGCCTTCTCATCGACGCCGCTGGCATCATCACGGAAGTCATCATCGGCGGCCTCGCCGCCCTCGCCTGGACCTATCTTCCCGCAGGCGAACTCAAATCCACCCTTTTCTTCATCTTCGCCGTCAGTACGCTTTCGACCATTCTCGTCAACGGCAATCCTTTCATCCGTTATGACGGATATTACATCCTTTCCGACATTCTCGGCATCGAAAATCTGATGTCACGTTCCAGCGACCATTTCAAGCAATGGTGGCGATGGCATTTCCTTCGCCTTGGCGTGAAGCCCGTCAACAAGCATGGCAAGTTCCTGCTGCTCTATGGCTTAGGATGCTTCATCTACAGAATTTTCCTCTACACATCCATCATTCTGGTCATCTACCACAAATTCGTGAAGGCCATCGCCCTCGTCATGGTCTTCCTGGAAATCTACAGCATCCTCATCTATCCTGCCTATCGTGAGATACAAACTATCCGCATCCTCTCGAAACGCTCAGTCAACAGGGCGCGGCTTGTCATCGCTGCCGCCCTGCTTGCTTTCGCCGCCATCGTCGTCTTCACACCTCTTCCATGGACTCTCCGACTACCAGCCGAAATCACTCTGCAAAACCACCGTGTCGTTTCCGTACAAGAAAGCGGCTATCTCACAACGCCACTACCGCACGTCCAGACCGATGTGCAGATGGGCCAGCCAATCGCCACCCTCACCTCCCCCATGCTCGATTTTGCCATAAAGCGACTCGACACTGTCTTAAAATACGACGAAACCCTTTTCAATTTCCAAAAGCTCGACATCGCCAACAATGCCGACAGCATCGTCACCGCTGAAAAAATCGCTTCGGACAACCTCTCACGCAATGAACTCCTCCGCCGCCAAAACTGCCTTGCCGTCAACGCGCCATGCGCAGGCATCTTCCTACCGCACACACAGGAACTTTCTGCAAATGCTTTTCTTCCAAGAGGTATCGTCATCGGCGAAATCGTCTCTGGAAATCCCGTTCTGCGAGCCTACGCCACGGATGCCCAAATCGGTCGCCTTACCATCGGACAAAACGCTACCGTGCGGCTGCGTGATTCCATCGACACATGGAACGCCACCATCATCTCCATCAACCAAGTTCCCGCAAGACTAACGCTATCGCCGCTCATCCAGTTTTTCGGCGGCCCTATTCCCGCCTATTTGCCCGAAAACGGCAATCGCGACTATGTATCCGTCCTCCCGCTCTATTCCGTCGAACTCGCTTTCTATGACGACGGCCGCCCGCTTCCCGCCATCGGCCGCATCGCCTCCGTCTCGATTGGCCATTCCGAACGCCTCTACGACAAACTCCGCCTCTTTGTCATGTCAGCATTCCGTAAAGAATTGTAAATACCACCCCTATGAAAAAGAATATGAAATTCCTAGCTAGACGATTGAATGCAATCCATTGCCTATTTGCAACCGTTCTCTTTTTGTCGTTGACAATTTCCGTCAAGGGCGATGACCGCTTGATTCCTCCAAGCGCCACCATCACCGCATGGCTTGACGATCACGAAATCAACGCCGTTTTCCATGAAGGCCAAACAACGCCATTTCATATTGACAATCTCATCCCCAATGCCCCGTACACAGGCGATTTACTCTATGAACAGGACGGTTGCAAGTATTTTGGCAAAATCGACTTCAAGGCTGACTGGCATGGAATGCGCGAACTGAAAATTTTTCTTAATCCCGCCTTCAGCACCACGACCATCCCCCTGCAAAACGCCTCCTCCATTCAATTGGTGAAAGTCCGTGCCGCCTCCTTCATCATGGGAGCGGCCGATGGTGCTTCCAACGAACGCCTCCATTCCGTTACGCTCACGCAGGATTTCTGGATTTCCAGGCATGAAATCACGCAGCAGCAATGGAAGGCCATCATGAAAACCAATCCTTCCAATTACAAATCCGACAACCATCCCGTCGAAAACATCACATGGAATGATGCGATGGCTTTCTGCGAACGTCTGAATATCCTCGCCATCAACGATTTACCAAGCGGCTACAAAGCCACTCTCCCGACAGAGGCCCAGTGGGAATTCGCTGCCCGTGGCGGCAGTTTCAGCGAAAAATATCTTTATAGCGGCGGCGACAATCTCGACGACGTGGCCTGGCATTCCGCCAATGCAGCCGTCCATACGCAACCCGTTGGCTTAAAACGCCCCAACGAACTCGGCCTCTATGACATGACGGGCAATGTTTGGGAATGGTGCCTCGATCGTTGCCAATGGGATCGTAAAGTCATTACGGATACATACGCCGACTATATGACAGACCCGCTCTGCGCGACTGGCGACCTGCACATCCTCCGCGGCGGCGGTTGGGTGAACAGTCCCTCTAACTGCCGTATTGCCAAACGCCTATGCGGAGACACGAATTTCAAAATCCACAACCTCGGCCTCCGCATCGTACTCGTGCCCGCAAAATAAGAACTCTGCGACTCCGCATCTCTGCGTTAAAAAACTCCGCGACTCGCGTTAAGCTCTATTCTATTCCTGTATTTCCTTCAAGGCTTCACCGACAGGCACATACCGTTCGGATTCAAGGCGTTCCAGCAATACTGCGAATGGATTCAACTTGTTTGAGAACACCATGGAAGCTATTGCCGGCGAAAAGCCCGAAACCAACGCCACGCCCGCTTTGTTTTTCTTGAGCGGAATCGCCCCGGAGCGGTTGTTGACATTCCAGAACACAAGTCGCGGCAGAATGTATCCCGCCGCCTTGTATTTGTCTCCAATCTCATCAAAAAGCGACTTCAGATGGCTCATGAAAACGCCATGCCCTGAAGAACTCATGGTTGTCGCTTCGTCGAACTCCATGTCGGAGATAATCAGAATGCTTCTGGGCATATCGCTTTGGGAAAGTCTCGCTTTCACGGCGCTCTTGAGAATCAAATCAAATACTTTTTCGATGTCCGTATTGTCAACCTCAGTATGCTTGTTGCATTCATTAATTTTCTCCATTAATGACTTGCACTTACTAACATCAACCAATTGCGGATTCTCGCTAAACGTGATGAATTTTTCTTTGAAAACTCCATTCAGTCGTTCGGCGAAATAAAGCCCCAGAGAACGCGCCACGTCCATGGCCGTCACGGAACCTTCCCCGACTTGAACTGTCATGGAGCCGGAGCCGTCCACCACGCAAATGACGCCCTCGCCGTTCGCCCCGACATAGTCAGGCAACGATTTCCACATCTGCTCCAACGTTGCATCCAATTCATTGAGAATTGCCCTGCTCCAACGATCCTTCCGATATCTGGCGATGATGTCGTATGGGAAAACAACGCCGGCGTTGATTTTCACACCGTCTTCGCCTTTCTCCAATGCCTGCAAATATGCCTTTCGCCGCTCTTCGTCATGTTTCATGAATGCCTTGCGATAAAGGACATTGGCCTTGGACGGGACGGCGTTATAGTCAACGTCCCCCCATTCATTTGCTGAAATCTGCTTCTCCACGACTCGAAGGTGACCACGCAGAGCGGAAAGCGTCTTTCGGTATGCGCGTTCATCCATCTTCAGACGTTTCATCACCTTGTGCGCCAAGGCTCTCGTCGCAGCAGACGATGTATTGACTGACGGCAGCCATTTTGCCAGCAACGAGACAGGCTTTCCGGAAGCCATCGCCGACAAATCCTGTTCAAGCTGCCTGGAAATGACATTCCATGCTGCGTCCGCAATTGTCGGAAGATCAAGCAGTTTCACCACATAGTCCCATCGTGTGTATTCGGCAATCAAAGGAAGCACGGCTTTGACATATTCAGGATGCTCATCGACAAGCCATTGCAGGCAGACATTGAATGTCCTGCGTTCGCCCATCCCCTCGCGGATGTCACCCACGAGAAACAGCAGTTTCATGGCGAGGACGGCGTCTTCCTTGAATGCCTTAGTGAAATCAACGACAATGGCGCTTTCCTCCTTTCTGCGATAGGAGCCCACCTTGAAATTGAAATCAACCAAAGCCGTTCCGCTGGAACGATATCCAATCGCGCCATTTTCCGTCAGGACATTTCCCGCCTTGTATTCTTTTTCAAGAGCCTTGGCAAATTTTTCTGACATTTTCTTCTCCCTGTTTTCTATCCCACAGTGCAATCAAAACAAAAAAGGCGGTCTTAAACCGCCCTTTAGCACTCGTTTCCAACGAGTCACAGCGTAAAAAGACGCTGTCTGTTCCCTTTCATACGAAAAGAAGACAAGACCCATTTTTAAGTGCTCTACCGACTGAGCTATGCGTCACATCTTGCGATGTGCGCACCTGGACTCGAACCAGGGACCACTTCCTTAGCGAGGGATGTTATTTGCTGTATGGGTCTTCAAGTATAAAATATAGCTTCTTGAACAAATTGCAAATTCAAAATTCTATTTTTTGTATCTCCTCCTCATCTAGGGATTCTAGAGATTCATAAGCATCATTCATCCAAATCTCCAATATCATAACTGATGCTGAACGTGCTCGTGATGCGCTGCACTTCCTCAATGCTCGTCGCGCCGTCGTTGACCTTCTCCCAGCCGTCCTGACGCAGTGTGCGCATACCGCGTTCGATGGCGGCTTTGCGCAACTCGCCCGTTCCCACATGATTGGAAACCATGTCCTGAATCTCCTCGTCCAGCAGGAAGAACTCGTAGATGGCCACACGGCCGCGGTAACCCGTATGGTCGCATTCCAGGCAGCCCTGCCCTTTCCATGCCTTGACATCCTCCGCCTGGATGCCCAACGTATCCGCGATTTCTGCACGAACACGGCGGCTGATCGACGTGTCCTCCACCTTGCAATGCTTGCAGATGCGTCGGACAAGTCGCTGCGCCAATGCCGCAACCAATGACGCCGCAACAAGATACGGCTCAATACCCATGTTGACAAGACGGTTGACTGCGCCGACGGAGTCGTTCGTATGCAGTGTCGAAAGCACCAAGTGGCCCGTAAGTGCCGACTGGATGGCAATTTCCGCCGTCTCATTATCACGGATTTCACCGACGAGGATGATGTCCGGGTCATGTCGCAGGATGGAACGCAGTGCGGCCGCGAACGTCAGGCCGATTTCAGCGTGCATCTGAATCTGGCTTGTGCCGGGCAGTTCGGATTCGACAGGGTTTTCAACCGTGATGATCTTGCGTTCGGGATACTTGTCGCGGACGAAGGCCAAAGCCGCGTAAAGTGTTGTCGTCTTACCACTTCCCGTAGGACCAGTCACTAACACGATGCCATGTGGGAGGGAGACCAGCTTGCTCATGATGGCGTTCTGGTAGCGGTTCAGACCGAGTTTGCTCATGTCGATGAAAATGGAACTGCTTCGCAGAACACGCAAGCAGACCGTTTCGCCGAAACGTGTCGGCATGATGGACACACGCAAGTCGGAGGCCTCGCCGCCGATCATCAAGCGGATACGACCATCGTGCGGAAGGCGCTTTTCAGCGATGTTCAAGCGAGCCATGATTTTCAGACGGGAGACGACCGCGTCATGCAGCTCGACCATGCTCGGCGGAGTCGGAATCTCACGCAACATACCATCAATACGGTAACGCAATTTCACCTTGTCACGGAACGGTTCGATGTGGATATCCGTCGTGTGCATCTTGATGGCTTCGGAGATGATTTCATTGACGAGCTTGATGATGGAGGCTTCGTCCTGTGCAGCCGTCTTATCGAGATTTTCAACCTCCTTATCGACGAATGCATCATCCCCTCCGTCGCCGGCCATGCGGCGTTCTTTCGCCAACTGCATGACCTGCCCCGCACCGATACCGTAGATTTTCTTCAACTGCGAATCGACTTCGTTCGGAGTCGCCAGAACGGGATCAAGACGTGCACCAAGGACAAGACGCAAATTTTCGCGCTCCTTCATCAACGGCGGATTGGCGAATGCACCACGCAACGTACCGCGTTCCAATGAGATAGGAACAAATTGACAATGCAAGGCGACTTTGGCGGGCACCTTCTGGATTGCCGCTTCGGAAATCTCCGTCTCGCCCAAAATCACGAACGGCAGACCGCTCGTCATGCTCAACGCACGATAGACAGGCTCCTGCGCCGCGAATCCTAAATCGAAAATCGCCTGCTGCACCGTCGATTGCGAACGGCGCTGACGCCGTCTCACCTGCTCCACCTGATCTTCATTCAAAATCTTCTGCTCAAGCAGAACGCTCAGCAGATCCATGCCAAAATACTGACTGTTCTGGGGCTCGCTCATTATTCGACTGTCACTTCCTTTTCGTTGTTCTTTCCTTTTCGGACGGTCACCTGCTTGTTGCCGGAATGCGCGAAGACAATTTTATCTTCATCGAATGTAACGATTTGCACGGCATCCAACAATTTCGTGCCTTTTTCATAGCGTCCTGAAGCACGTTTCTTTGCCTTCTCCTCGACGACCCGCACAAACGCCTTCTCGCTGCCGCCTTCGATGGCCATGTAGCCTGAATACAACAACTTGATCTTGCGCTTCGGCTTTGGCTTCGGAGGAGGCGGCGCGGGCTTAGTCTGTGTGGTCGTAGCCGGCCCCGTATTCGGTTTCACAGGACCTGCCGTCGGAGGCGCGTGCTTCTTGCCATCATCCTTCGGTTGCGGCTTAACTTCTGGCTTCTTGGTGTCCTGCGGTGGTGGCTTTGGGGCTGGCGGCTTCGGTTTCGGCAATCTCAAACTATGCTTAAACGCCAATGGATTAACAACTTCTGGCAACTTTGCAGGTTCGAGATACGACAGTGAATTCATATCGAAGAAATGCGGGCTGGCAGGCAGTGCCGATGGGCCGTTCGATCCAGTATCCTCCTCCTCAAGCATTTTCATGGCCAGCAGACCACCTGCAATCAATATCACCAGAAAAACGGATAGAAGCACTGTCAGCTCCCATTCCTTTTTGATTTTCTCCAGTATGTCCATCTGTTTTCCTCCTTAAATGCCGACAGGACGTTCGGCGGGGGCCTCCGATTTTGCAGGAGCCTTCGAGCCCTTCGCGGCCGCTTCCTCGCTCTCCAAATTGAAAAACGCAGAACAGACAATCGTCGCTTTGATCTGCTGGATGGCGATATGTCCGTCCTGGTCATGTTTGGAATACATCCCTTGCCCACGGAACCTCTGCATGGGGCTCTCCGTCTCAATTTCCATCTGCACGACGGGCAGGAAATCGTTGCCGTTCTGCAAATCCGCAATCAATGCGGAAAAATCGTCCAGACGACCGCGAACTTCCACTTTTACAGGCATTTCCAGCAGATATGGCGATTTCTCGCCAGGAACCGTATATTGTGTCACAGGCATCGCCACGATTTTCGCGGCGCGGATGCCGCCGCTGCGTTCGTAATCCGCATCAATGCCGATTTCCAAATTGTTGCTGTCAATCAGTTCCACAAGACGGCGCGTTGTCCACAACCGTAGCATATTCACGTAAATGTTGCCCGACTGTTCGACATCCATTCGAAAAACCTCTGGCTCCAAACTCACACGAATTCGCGGATAACTCGCTTTCAGAATGTCATTTATCGCCACGGATGTCTCATCGTAGCAACGTTTGTATTCCGTATTGTTCGCACGTTCGATGAACTTCGCGGCTGAACCGTAGTCCGTCTTGATCTTTTCCGTGAACATCGATGTCGAACGCTGGTTGACAACACGTTCCAACGCACGCAAACCACCACTCTCCGCCTTGCCCGTACCGAGAATCTTCTTATATGAATTCAGAAGTCCCTGCATGCGCTCCGCATCCCGCGGCCATTGCGATGTCGCCACCTTGTGCTCGTTCTCCTCGTATTCCGTCCGTTCTTCATCATATTCCGACCACATTGGATAGACAACGAAATACCCAACGCCCAGGAACACCAGAAGCAGGAAAATCGACACGCCCAGCAGATTGCGGTGCGATGACGGCCAATTTTGCATGAAACTAGATGCCATATCCTATTGTCTCCAATTCATGAATCACTTGTCGTCCTTTTTGTTTCCGTCCTTGTCCTTCCCCTTGCCGTTGTCAGCGGAAGCGGGCTTGTCGATGTCCTGTGTCTTGAACGGCATCTTCAGCACGAACGGATTTTTGTTGTATTGGACACCCAAAACGTATGGCGGTTGCGCCTGGTTGACCAGCGTATTTTCAAGATACTGGAACCATGGATCCATCACAGCGTCCTCGCGGCCGCTCTGCTCCGTCCGCGGCATCGTATCGACACCCGCAAAATAGGCGTCCGGTTCGGGCTCCGAATCCGTGCTTTTCTTGCGGTTCAGGCGGTTCTGTATGTCAAGCGTCGTATCATAGCTGCTGATCTCCTGATGCGTCTTCGGGTCGCGACGTTTCCGCGTAAAACCGACGGCAACCATCGTCGTCAACGGCTCTATCTCCATGACCGAAATCGTCCTGACCTCCTCCTTTTCCTCCTGCTGGCGTTCGTTGCCGCGGCCATGCCGGTCAAACATCGAACCTCCGCGCCCACGCGGCTCCTTTTCCGCCTGTTCCTTCGCTTTCGCTTTCTCCTGCTCGACTTTATATTCGTCATAACTAACCTTATCGCCGACATATATGCACCAGTCTCCAGGATTCATCGCCTTCTGCAGCTCATCCAGCGTCCGCATGAAACGCGCCGCCCGATGGCCACGATCAACAAACGGAATCATCTTCGACTGGTAATACGCGATATCGCTTTGCGCCTTGTCCAGTTCGGGAATCTTCGTCACGCACTTGTTGAGCTCCTCTTTCTTAAGATCAAGCTCTTCACGCTGCTCCGCAAGCCAATAGTATGAATAGGCCAGCCCGCCGAAGAGGCACAGGAACAGAATCACCGCCGCAATCAGCAGGTATTTGAATTTCGACTCCTTTTCATGGAACCATCGCAACATTCTGGGAGCCAATGAAATCGGCAAATCGGCCAAGCCAATGCCTTGCAATGCCAGGCCGTATGCGATTACATACTCTGGTTCCACAGCGCCGCCATTTTCTAAAACAGGGCCATAGACTTCGCATGGACAGGCTTGCGAATCGCCAAGAAAGTCACGCAGTGCCTTAAGCTTCGCGCCGCCACCGCTCAACCAAATTTTCAAGACGGGAGCCGTGCTGAGCGGTTCCTGTTCGCTGGACTGCCAATGTTCCATGTTATTCGCGAATTCGCTCTGGAAACTACGGAAGCACGGAATCTTCGCAAGACGTTGCCATACGGGAACGGCTGGTTTCGGCGGTTCAACAACAGGTTCTGCCGCAGGAATTTCCGTCTTCGTAGACTCGTTGTCAAGATTGATAATGGGAATGTCGTCATCCGCACTGTCCAAGCTGGGCACGCGCAATCCGGCAGGCTTCTGGACATCATCATCGTCATCCAACGAAATAACAGGGACTTCCGTCTCGTCATCATCCAATTTTGGGATGCGCAACCCCGAAGTGGAATCGTCATCGGCCTCTGGAGATGGCACACTGAGATTCATGTCTTCAGGAATTAGAGGTTCAACATGTTCCTGCTTCGGTGGCTCTGGCTCTTCGCTTGGTGCGAATTTCAGCCAATCGACGCCGTCCTGCAATTTCATTTTCTCGGCTTCTTCTTCCTTCAGTCCAAGTTCGCGCATCAATGTCTGCGTAAACTGCTGTCCTCCAGCCATCATGCCACCAACATACAGGACTTGGCCGCCAACCACTACGACCATTGTCGTGTTCTCCGCACCAACATCCAGCAACACCTGCGGACGCGTCTCCGCCTTCGCTTCAGGATGAAGCCCGAAGAACGCATTTGCCACTGCCAAGCCGTTCATCGCAACATCGTCCAGCTTGATCTCCGCATTCGTCGCCCTATCGCAGTAGTCGTTCAAGTTCTGCTCACGGCAGATGCCGATCATCACGGGATTCTTGCGGCCATTGCCAGGAGGCATCGCGTGGTAGTCATAGACGAACGATTCATCCGACAGCCCCGACAACTGCATTGTATCATAGCCGACCATTTTCTCAAGTTCTTCGCCCTTCGCACCTTGCGCGAAATCGCTGATCTGTGTCGTTGCCATGAACTGCGGCATTCCGAGATAGATGAACGGCACGCCGAGCTTCAATTCTTTCAGCCAGCCGCCGACAGCATTGAACAGTTCGACGTCATCGTCTCCGCGCAGTCCTTCTTCGCGGCTGCGGAAGATTTCAGACCGTCGAATGACGGCTTTTTTGCCCGAACGCGACAGTACGAGCGCCTTCGCGCTCGTCTGTCCGATGTCCAGACCTATTGCTTTATCTCGCTTCATAGTTCCCTATTTGTCGTATGAATCAGGATATCATTTCTTTACAGCAGGAGCGGGCGTGGCCGCAGGAGCGGGAGCAGCCGCCGGTGCAACTGCAGGACGAACAGCCGCAGGAAGAGTCGTTGCAGGACGAGCCACTGGTCGCACTGCATCCGCATCCGCCAAATCATCGTCATCACGCACCTTGATGTACTCGCCACGATTGTTGATGATACGTGCTGTTACAAAAATCAACAGATTCTTTGGCTCATACGAACTGATGGTACGGCGGAAAAGGAAGCCTATCAACGGCAAGTCACCAAGCAGCGGTATCTTACGGACTTCCTTTGATTTCGTCTGTTCAAGCAGTCCGCCCAGAACGACCGTCTCGCCGCTTTCGACGTTGACGGATGTCGCGATCATCTGTTCGTTCGTACGAGGCAGCTTAATCTGCGCCATCGTGTCATCATCGTCATCATCATCGTCATCGTCGCTGTTGACGTAGTTGTAACTTTCCCATTTGATGAATTTTACAATCTCAGGCTTCAAACCGAGCATGACAGTCTTCATATCGCTGCCAATGTTGACACGAACATCCAGTGTCAGACCAATCGGCAATTCCGTAGGACTGCCTGTCGGAACCAATGTGGTGCGCGTCCCCTGTTCACCCATGTCGATGCTGGCCGTATCGTATTCTTCAAAATAGTACAGTTTGTCACCTTTGCGGATGCGCGCCGTACGATTGTTCATGACCGTCACACGCGGCACACTAAGGCTTACCGCTGAAGACTTTGTCTCAATCATGCGGATGACCGTCTCGAAGATGCGGTTGCCAAGAACACCGCTCAAGATGATGTTCCCCTCGCCAGATTCCGTATCGACTTCGCCGAATTTCGACAGCGAGCTGATGGCCTTCACGGCTTCCGGACCAAAACGGTTCGCGAACGGTGGTACAGCCAGTGATGTCCCGCTCGATGTCAACTGCTGGTTCATTTCCACACCAACATCCCGTAAATCATCTTCATTGATGGTGATGAAACGCGCCTCGATCGCCACCTGCAACGGCGGCTTATCAAACTCACGGATGAGTTCTTCCGCAAAACGCAGATTCTCACGTGTATCGCGAATGACCAAGATATTGCGGTCACGGAAGATACGGAAGATCGCACCTTCTGGACTCTCTGAAAGGAACGATGTCAGCGCGTCTTCCAGGTCCGTGTCCTGCACGGCGGCAACATTACCGCCACCGCCACGTGCGCCGGGAGCCCCACCGCCGCCCTGCGGCACTTCAGGAACGAAGCCCTGCGGCAGACGAATGATGCGCGTCTCCAATTTCGGCCCCCCGCCGGATTCGCCTTCCGTTACCCACACCATATTCTCGCCGACATAGAACGCGATGCCCATATTACGAGCAATGTACGCAAATAATTCTTTGATAGGGACATCCTTGAATTTCGCGGTCAATGTCTTATCCGCCTGCAACGCATCGTCCGCGATGACATTCAGGCCGTTTGCATTCAATTCCTCAACAAGTTGCGCAACATCAGCGTTTTCCAAGCTCATACTAATCTTCTTATTGATCAAGTCCTCCTGCGACCCCTTCGGAAGCTCGATGGGATTCAGATTGGAATCGATGAGCACGGTCGTCCCGTATGTTGATGGAAGGGCAAGCTCCTTGTCCGCCTCTTTCATCATGTTTGTGCGCGTGTAATCTTCATTGATGGAGTCCGCATTGCCGCGGCGATGAATTTCAATCGTCCGCTCCAATGATTCAATTTCAGGACGGCAAAAATCAAACCGTTTGAGCGGTTCCAGCTTGGCAAGAGCCGCCTCGTATTCTTTCTTGTCAACCATCCCGCGGATTTCGTCCAACCGACGGCGCACGGCGGCCTCCAGCTCACGCTGTTCGTCCTTTCTTATGGCGGCCAACGCCTCCTCCTCCGTCTCGTAGGTCTCGAATTTTTCGAGGTCTGCCTCCTGTGTCGTACGGCACGATGTCAACATGACGCAACCTAGAATCAATGCGATGGAAAAGACTCGTCTCATTTCTAAAAACCTTTTATGAAAAAGATTGTGTTTTTTCATGCGTGAAAAAGAATCAAGTTGACAAATTAACGTTTGCTTTTGTCAATTTATTGGTTTTCTTTAAATTCAGCTCATTTTCATACGAAAAAAACATCTCATATCCATTATGGAACGATGGATTATTCGTTTTCTTTAAAGGTATGGACTTCGAAAACGGACACCTCCGTTCCCTCCGCCGTCAGCACCGTCTCCGTCTGCCCGCAACGGCGGCATAACGCCACCATAAAAGCTCGTGGATCAGGCGTGCTTTTCCACACAACAGGCACAAATCCGGCGGACTTACCGCCCGCTCGCAGAACCACGCCATGCTGACCAGGCTTCAATTGGCTGTACAAATCTTCTACAGACTTGTACGACAGCCGCCTAGCTGGCGTGATGACACCGACTTCCAACTTTCCCCTCTGCACATCCTCCAACGTCACAGGATGCTTTTCGTCCGCCGTCAATTTCGTCGCATTGACGACTAGCAAAACCGGTAACGGCTTGTTGGTCGCCATTTGAGAAACCGTCCCCAGCACTTTTCCGTCACGCCGCAACGTAATGGAACAACCGTAGTTACCAAGCAGTGTCTTGGAATACTGAGGCATTTCAGGAGCCTCCGTATTGGCTAGACGGCATACCATGACCTTCCGTACGAAATCAAGCAGCACAAGCTCCTCCTCATGATTCAGCATTTTTACCGTTTTCTTCCCAGAAATGTCCTTTCGATGTGCAGCCAGTTCCGTCAAAATGTTTATCTCATTCCAGCCGGACTGCCTAACCACACTCATAAGTTCCCTGCTATCAACGGTCTCCAACAAAGCCAAGCTGTCAACCCACTTACGTTCGGGTGCAGGGACGGATTTCGCGGGACGGTGCGGCGCAGGTTTTGGATGATATTGCAAATCAAACAAATTCAACGCATAGCCGCCCGCCATAAGGCTCATCATGGCACAGACGTTAGGCAATTCGTCTAGTGAACTGCCGCCATGCAATTCACGGAACCGTTCGCGCCAGTCCGCATGCTCTTTCGCATAACCTGTCGGAAGCACGCAAACGATTGCCGTCGCAGGTTCCGCCAGCATTCGCATCATACTGGTGCACAACGACTTTCCATTGACATCAACCGCCGCAAACAACGGTACGATTTCAATCTTCCGATATTTCACCATCAACATAGATGCCATTATCGACAACTGTTCGTGTTGACGTTCGCTCAAATTGCCACGACAATAGAAATTATTTGTTTGCAACAATTTCTGGATGATTTGCCCATTTAGTTTCACCTTGCCCATGGGACATTCCCATTCGTCCTCCAAAGGTATTTTGACACGCCCAGACTCCATATCTTTATCTGCCCAAACAAGATACACGACTCGCAGATTGTTCGGAAGATGACCGACCGCCAGCCCCCAATCTTCAATCACCTCCTTCGCATCGTCACAGGCGACGACAGCCCCCTTCAAGTCGCGACCAGGCTCCCTCTGTGCAATCACTGCGAAACTGTCTTCAATCCGTTCAAACAATGTCCTCTCCCGCAATGGTTTAGGATTTGCGAGATTCGTGGGCGCAGTCCCACCGCCACAGCCCGATGACAATGTCATCGCAACCGCCAGCATGAAAAGGGCCATTAGTCGCCAAACGTTCTTATTATTTATAAACATCTTCATTTTAAATATTTATACATTATCATCCATTCCAAATGTGACAGCCGCATAGCTGCCGCTCGGCAAGTCCATCAGATTTCCATGAATCAGCATCTCACCCGCCTCAATCGCCCCATGGCGCGGACTTTGTGACAACAGATTCGACAGCACCACAGGTGTATAGCCAGGCGTGTGGCACGACACAAACAAAAACAGCGGTTCTTCTGAAAGTACGCCCATGCACAGCTCCAGCAAATCCAACAGGTTATTGTCGATTTTGAACAGCTCTTGGTTCGTACCGCGACCAAAGCTCGGCGGATCAAGCAGGACACCGTCGTATTTCCGCCCGCGCCGTTTTTCACGTAGCAAGAACTTTTGCACGTCATCGACGATCCAGCGGATTGGAGCCTCTTCCAAATGGTTCAGCTCCATGTTTCTATGCGCCCAATCGACCATTTTCTTGGAGGCGTCCAGATGACAAACTTCGCAGCCGCATTTCGCCAACGCCATCGTCGCACCGCCCGTATAGGCGAAAAGGTTCAGGACGGACAAGCGCCGCCCTGCCTCTGAAATCCGCTTCGCCATCCAACGCCAGCCAAGCTCATGCTCGGGAAAAACACCGACATGGCCGAAATCCGTCGGCGAAATCTTGAAGACCACGTCTCCGACTTCACAAGTCCAACTTTCAGGCAGACGCCGCGCGAATGTCCAATGGTTGCCCTCCTCCCGTGTGAAGAAACCGTCCGCTTTCCGCCAGACGTCCGCCGGAAGAGACGGACGCCAAACGGCTTGGGAACACGGGCGGTCCAGCACGTAGTCGCCGAAGCGCTCCAGTTTCCGTCCCGCCCCGCTGTCTAATAATTCGTATTTCATTAACACTAAAAATGGAATCTTTCTAGAAGCTCTAGAAGCTCTAGCGACTCTAGAAGCTCTAGAAGTTCTAGCGGCTCTAGAAGCTCTAGAAACTCTAGGGACCCTTTCTCTTTACCTTAATAATAATATCATTTCATCGCGCCGAACTTGCATGTCTGCACGCAAAGGCCGCAGCCGATGCAGAGATTCGCGTTGACGGATGGCGCCGCCTTCGCGTCGCTTAACTCAATCGCGGGGCAGCCAAGCTTCAGACATGCCTTGCATTTCTTGCAAATCGCCGCATCGACGGACGGCTTCGAGCCAAGCTGGCGGCGTTCTTTCAGAATACACGGCGCACGCGAAATAATCAATGTCATCTCATCCGCAGCTAGAGACTCTTTCAAAACATCGTCAACTTGCTTCAAGTCGTATGGATTCACAACGCGAATCCGCTTGACGCCACATGCTTCGGCAATCTTTTCAATTGACGCCTCCGCCGTCGGCTTGCCCATCAGCGTCCGCCCCGTTCCAGGATGGTCCTGATGGCCCGTCATCGCCGTCGTCCTGTTGTCAACGACAATCAGAATCGCCTTGCCCTGATTATAGACCATGTTCAGAAGTCCCGTCATACCAGAATGGAAGAACGTTGAATCGCCGACGATGCCGACGACGGGTCGTTTCTCACCGGCTTGCACCATGCCGTGCGCCACCGTGAAACCGCCGCCCATGCACAAAATCGTATCCGTGCGGGACAACGGCGGGAAGACGCCCAAACTGTAGCAACCGATATCGCCCGTGACGATCACATCGTATTTTGTCAAACCAAAGAAGA
>JAGCSE010000263.1 GCA_017964325.1 Victivallales bacterium
CGTTGTTGATCCGTGAACAAGAAGAGGATATGTTTCGGCATGATGCTCCTTATTATTGTTTTATTTTGTAATGGCCTTTTCCAATTGATCTATAGTCAGTTTCGGATGATAGAAATCCTTCCGTGCGCAACCAGCCCGTCCGCCGCCTGCGCACGCACACGCGCATGCGCACGCACATGCGCAACCGCCGCCGTGACTGTGGGGTCCACGTAAAATACGGCTGCTTTCCCTTTCTTCCGGAGTCGCCCAATGGAAGCCGCTTTTCGGCGGATTGTACTTCTTGCCGTGCGGCCCCAAGCCAAATACAGGCCTCATAAAATACATGATTGGCTTGTCCAAAGCGCGCGCCTTCGGAACAAAGCCGCGTGCGTAATAATATGGATCTTCGCGTTTTGTGTATCGTATCGAGCCACCGACTATTTGGATAAACAAAATGAAAGAAATGATCATGACGAGCAGCCAGTCTAGAAAATCATCGAGAGTCCATCTGCCTTTTTTTCTCGCCACATCTGCATTTTCCTGCACGTTGATGTTTGGAAAATTCGATATGTCGTATTTCACCGTGATGGACGCCCTACGGCCTTTGGACAACGATGTTTCCATCACGTAATATCCGTTTTCCTGCTTTTGCTCTGAGCAGGATTTCACACCATCCGTTTTCCAGCGGACAATCAACGACTTTACATCGATGTCATCAAACCAGCCTGGCGTGAAATCATACAACACATTACCATTGCTTTCATTATATTGGAACATGTAGCGTTGATGGAAGGAATATTCAAACGTGACCGTTTCACCCGCCGTATAAGCCCTGTCCAGATCAAGGCGGATATACTGTCCATTTTCTTCGAAGTACTTGGCTTTCTTGATGTTACCGCTGAGCGGATTGATAGTGTCTAGATGGCCGTTTGGCACACCGACCTTCACCCACGTCAACGGTCCTTCAGTGGTCGAATCCAACACTTTCCATGAAATCTTGTAGCGCATGTCCAACGTGGCGTCTTCACGCGGCACAACATTGATTTCATATGACTGGATTTCGTCCAGCGGCTTGCCCGCGAACACCACGGCGCAAAACGCAATCATCGCCATCAGCAGAATCTTTTTCATGACCGCGCCTCCTTGCTCAATGGGCAGATCTTCGCCGCGACGACGGTCTCCCGCCGTCGCGCCACACAACGCTCTGAATCCCATAAGTCACTGAATTCACGCTCCAACAGATTGCCCAACCCGTCTTCATGCAACCATGATTGACAGGGAATCAACTGACCGTTTGGCGCCACCGCCATGTTGGATAGGCAGGCTCCGCACGATGGCACGACCATCTTCATCCGCAACAATTCATGCTCTTCTATCCAGCCTGGCGATGTAAATGACAGCTCCAATTCATGTTCCGTGCAGTATTGCCACGCCTTCCGAACAACGGCTGTGATTTCCTCTTGAGTCAACCGTGTAACGGATGATGGACCGCGCAACGCATTGCCGCTCGGGATCAGCCCTGAACAGGAGAAATAATGGACGCCAAGGCGTTTCAGAAAATGCAATGTTTCCGCATAGTCTTGATTGACAGAGCATAACGGCGTATTGACGCTGACATCCAGCCCTGCCTCTAAGGCGTTGCGGAGACCATCCACCGTCGCGTCAAAATGGTCGCCACCGACCAATTTGTTGTGAATCTCTTTATCGCTTGAATAGAACGTCACTTGCACGCTGTCCAACGACGCAGCATAGAGTTTTTTGCATAAATCTTTGCTTAATAACAAGCCGTTGGTATTCAAACGCGTCACAAACCAACGAGCGTAATCGACCAATTCCACTAAATCTTTGCGCATGGTCGGTTCGCCGCCCGTAAACGTGACGGCAGGCACGCAAGCTTTTTTCAACTTGTCGATGATGGTCATCCAATCCTTCGTCGGCAATTCAACGGCACTGGCCAGCCGTTCACCGCAGGCGTAGCAATGCAGGCAATGCTGGTTACAATTCCAGACATGGTCCTTCTCCATGGCTGAAACGAGCAGATCGACGCGATGCGGCGCCTTCATGCAATCTGAATATTCCGCCAACGTCAGATGGCCAATCTCCGTGGGCGGCTCTTCACCATATGCAACGGCTTTTAAGGTATTTACAATATCAAGCAAATCAGCGCGGATGTCCGTCTCTTTCGCTTTTTTGAACAGTTTCTGAACATTTTCCACGACGTCATTGACAAGCTTGATGACATCCGCATCCGTTAGACTCTGTCCATTTGTCTTATTAAGGCTTTCAATGAATTCCTTCAGAAGAATGGCCCACGATGTCTGGATGGGCAGCACATGATAGCCGTTCAGAATGACAGACCACGGTGTGCCAAATTCCACTTTTCGCGGCGGCACAAGATGAATTCGTACACATCCGAACTTGCACGGATCCAACGTCGTATGGTACACTTCGTTGCACTGTTTCAGATATTTGTCCAAAGCCGACATGGCATTTGCCCTTTCGTTTTACGGAAGCCGTAATTGTGTTTTACACGTTATGCTGTCATTCGTCAACGGGAAGAATGAGGCAGGTATTTGTACAGTTCTACGGCCGTGGAACTAATTGGCATGCTTTGAATAATAATTCTGCCGGGACCTTTCACCGCCGTGTTGAAGAAGCCTTCACCACCAAACAGCATGTTCTTAATTCCTTTGACAGAACGGATTTCCATGGAACAAGTGTCGGTCATGGCCGCCAGATAACCGGTATCGATAATCTTGCAGGCTCCCTCAGGAAGTTCATATTCATGCGCAGAACCGTCAATTTCC
>JAGCSE010000264.1 GCA_017964325.1 Victivallales bacterium
CGGCGTTGCCATTGCGCAGTTTGACGTGAGACGCGAGACGTGAGACGCGAGCTGAGATGATAAGACGCTGAGACGATGAGACAAATCTGTTTTTTGATGGGGCGCAATGGCGCTGCCATTGCGCGGTTTGACGCGAGACGTGAGACGCGAGCTGAGACGATAAGACGCTGAGACGATGAGACAAATCTGTTTTCTTTGAGGGGCGCAACGGCGCTGCCATTGCGCGGTTTGACGTTCACGTCAAAACAAAAAGCATTCAAGAATGCTTTTCCCTTTTTTATAAAGATACTGCTTGTTTGCAAAGGTATGGCATTGAATTATGTTATAATGAGAAAGTTTTCGTTAAACGTTTCCATGACAGGCATCGATGACGCAACCCCATAGCGACGACAATCAAACGAGCTGGACGGCTCCGCACAGCGACGACGCGGAACATTCGTCTGCGACGGCCCCGCACAGCGATAATACGGAGTCTCCGTTCCCGACGGCTCCGCCGTCGGACGGCGGCGTGTATGCGGGCCGGACGGATGCGCCGTTGCCGCCTGGCGGTCTTCCTCTTCTGGATGGCAAATACGTGGCACAGGAGCGGTGCGCGGGCGGCATGGGCGTTGTCTATAAGTGTGTCAAGCGGAGCACGGGGCAGGTCGTCGCGCTGAAGACGGTGCTGTCGGAAGGGCCCATGTCGGAGGACGAGATCAAGACGATGCGGCGCAATTACGACCGCGTCCACTCGCTGTCCCACGACCACATCGTCCGTGTTAACGCGCTTGAAGTGGATGAGCGGAAGAGCCAATGGTATGTGGAAATGGATTGGGTGGAGGGCGAGAACCTGAAAGAACATCTGCGCAAGTTCGGCGGAGATAAGCGCCAGGAAGCCATCCGCATCCTGCGGCAGGTCGCCGAGGCATTGGATTACGCGCATGTCCATGGCGTCATCCACCGCGATGTGAAGGACGCCAACATCATGATCAAAAAGGAGACGGGCGACGTCGTGCTCATCGACTTCGGCATCGCGAGCCGCGCACCACGTCCAGTTGGTCAAGACGGGACAGTTTCGCACGATGTCACGGCGACGACGACTACGGCCAGCGTCTTCGCGGGCACAAGCGGCTATCAGTCGCCGGAGCAATGGCTTGGCGAGCATGCGGAGGCCTCGTCCGATGAATATTCGCTGGCGGTGACGGCGTACCGCTGCCTGTCCGGCCATCTGCCCTTCTGGAGCGACAACACGGGAATGCTGCAGGAAATGGTGCTGCATCAAGATGTGCCTCCCCTCCTGGCTCTTCCAAAAGAGGCGAACGCCGTCTTGAAGAAAGGATTGGCAAAGAAACCATCCGAGCGGTATGCGACATGCAAGGCGTTCATGGATGCCTTGGAGAAGGGGCTGTCGTCGATGACGGGCGGTAGCGTGATGGATGCTGTCAAAACTGCTGGCACGGAGAAGGAAGCATCGTTCTCAATGACGGATTTCTATATTCTGTCGGGAGATATGGAGGAACGATTCGCCGAGTCTGGAAAGCGCAAATGGGACCGCGGCCAGACGTTTGGCGACCATTTGGACGCCTTCAGCAAGGCGATGCGAGGGGCGAAATCGGCTACTGTAAACAAAGATTATGCTATCGCATACAGTCTTTTCAAGCAGGCGGAGAGCGAATGGAAATGGCTAGAGGCCAATGAACCGTTGCGCAAGTCTGTCGCCGCCAGCCGTGGAAAGGCCGTGGTTGCGCAGAAGACTGCTGTGGAGGCGGAGGCGGGGCAGCTGGCCGCCGGCAAGCTGCAGGAGGCCGTGGATCTGCTGAAGACGGCGGATGATAATTTCGAGAAGGGGCGGTTTGAAGATGCGGAGAATGGTTTTGCATCTGCGGATGGCGCATTTGCGAAAGCCGCTGAGATGGCTCGGCTTGCGAAGCGGATCATGAATTTGGAGAAATCCATTGAAAAGGCAATTAAGGCAAATTGTTTGCAGGATGCACGGATAGTTGTCGCTGAATTGAAGACACTGGATGTGGCGAAGGCTGCGTCGTGGGAGGCAACGATGGAAGCAACGTCGAAAGCCAGACGCATTCAACAGCTTGAAGAGAATATTGCCAAGGCGATTGAAGCGAAGTCTTTACCAAACGCGCGAGATTATGTCAGTGAATTGAAGAAACTGAACGTGACGAAGGCTGCGTCGTGGGAGGCGGCGATCGCAAAGGCGGAAACCGCCTGGAAGATGGAAAGGATTAAGCAATTGGAGGAATGCATTACAGAGAACATTTCGACTAAATGTTTTGGGGATGCACGGCAGGCTGTTGCCGAATTGAAGAAAGTGGATGCAGCAAAGGCCGCGGCGTTGAAAGCGGCGGTTGAAATAGCGGAGACGCAAGAAGAAGCTATTCAGAGGGCGAAGCGCATCGATGAGTTGGAAACAACCATTCATAATCACATTCAGAACAAACGTTTTGACAAGGCGCAAAAAGACCTTGAAGAATTGGAAAAATTAGACACGGTGAAGGCCGCGTCATGGGAGAAGGCGATAAATGAGGCGGAGGCAAACTGGAAGGAGGAGCGCGTTGAGGAATTGGAAAGGCGCATTTCCCTTGCAATCATTGAAAAGCATTTCCAGTATGCCAACAAGGCAATTGAAGAATTGCGGAAGCTGGATGCGGTGAAGGGGGCATCATGGAAGACGGCAGTTGCCGATGCTTGCAAAGTCGAGCGTATCGGGGCAATCGGGGCATTGGAGAAGTCAATTCGCAAGGCGATTGATGAAAAGCGTTTTCAAGATGCACGCAAGGACATAGATGAACTGGAAGGACTGGATGCGGCGAAGGCCGCATCGTGGGAGGCGACGGCGAAGACGGCCGAGGTGGCCAACGCAAGAAAAAACATGATGGTTCGAACGATTGGCGTCGTTGTTTCCAACATTGGCATAATTACATCCATAGCTGTCATACCATTATTGATTGTGTTGTTTAGACAACATATCCTATCTATAGCTGGCATAATACTATCTATAGCTGGCATAATACTTACATCTGTAGTTGCCATAACATTTCGGGCGTTCCTGCAACAACAGGTTGTGACACTGAAATTGGACAGAGGTGTGAAGCTGAAGATGGTTAAGGTTGAAAAGGGCAGTTTCCAGATGGGAAGCAACGACGGCCTTAGTGATGAGAAGCCCGTGCACAAGGTGACGCTGACGCAGGATTTTTGGATGGGGGAGACGGAAATTACGCAGTCGCAGTACGCGGCCGTTATGGGGGAGAGGAAGAATCCGTCAAAATTCAGCAAGGGCGGCAATTATCCCGTGGAGGGGGTTTCATGGTATGACGCGATGGCGTTCTGCAGGAAGCTGACGGAGCGGGAGCGTTCCGCGGGGCGGCTTCCTTCAGGCTATGGATTCTCGCTTCCTACGGAAGCGCAGTGGGAGTACGCGGCGCGCGGGGGCCACAAATCCAGTGGCTACAAATACAGCGGAGGTGACAAGCTGAACAATGTCGGCTGGTATGATGACAATTCCGGCAAATCGACGCATCCCGTTAGACAGAAGAAATCGAACGAGCTGGGACTATATGACATGAGCGGCAATGTGTGGGAATGGTGCCGTGACTGGAATGACAGATATCCGACTGGCGCGGTGGTGGATCCCACGGGGCCGTCAAGTGGCTCGAGGCGCGTGTTGCGTGGAGGCTCGTGGAGCAACTACGCCGCGAACTGCTGTTCGTCGTATCGCTTCTACAACGATCCATCGTATAGCAACAGCAACCTCGGTTTCCGCGTCGCCCTCGTCCCAGTTCAAAGATGACATCCTCCTGACCTTGAGCTTGCGAAGCCGCCGTCAGGCGGCCGATTTTTTTGAGCGAAAAGCATTATTTTTCAGAGAAAAA
>JAGCSE010000025.1 GCA_017964325.1 Victivallales bacterium
ACGGTTGTCTTTGAACGGCGCCACCATCGGCACGGCCAGTCCGTCGTAGATGTCATATCCCTGTGCGGCGGAATCGACGAACGGGTCGTCGCCTTTCGCCGTCCAGAAGCCTGTCACACCCATGAGAAGATAACGGAAACCATTCCAATTGAAGAAGGAAGGACATTCGTTCGTGTTGCGCATAGGCTGTTGCGGCCCCGCCATCGGGAAATTAGGATCGACATGCGTCCAGTCGGAATCAATGTCTTTCGCCTTCCATGTTCCAGAACCGCAGTACATCGTCAGTGAATCGTCCGGATTCGTATAGATGCTCGGATTCTCCGCCGTGTTGAAGACTTTCGGTACTTTCGTGAAATGAATGCCGTCTTTGCTGACAGCGTAGGTGGAGCCAGAAAGCGTCATGCCGTACAGTTCGTCACTGGCAAAAGGACGCATCTTCCCATGCGTTTTGAAATACTTGTCCATGAACACGGAAGCCGTCCGTTCCCACGGCACGACGCGCGTCGTGTGCCATCCATGCGTAAAGTAGTATTTTCCTTTATGATGGAACATCGTTCCCGTGCCGACGGACTGCCATGGTTCGTCCAATTCGAACATCGGGCCATGGTCCGTCCAGTCCACCAGATCCGTCGATGTCAGCTGATGGAAATAATGCGCTCCGCCTCCCCAGCGATTGCCGTGGTGGTGGCGGTCAAGAAAATAAATCAGATGGAAGACGCCGTCATGGAAAAACGTCACAACATCGCCCGCCCACGTATTGAATCCGCGCGGCAGATAATGCTGTACGGAACCTTCGTAGGTGCGTTTATGCTCAACACGTTGCAAATGCTTAAGATCCGTCGCCACTTCGAAATTAGACAAGAACGCCTTGTCCGGCCCGATTGGCACTCCCGTTGGATCCTTCAACCAGCCGACGGGCATGTTTTCATTGACAAGTTCGCCATCGATGAAAATCTGCAGTCGCGTCTTCGTGTAGGCCATGGCGATGCGCCGCTCTTTCCAATTCTCCTCCAAAAGCGACAGTGGGAAGCCGATTTTCATCGACTGCCAGTTCGGATGGTCCGGCTGTTCGACAAATATTTCAATCTCCATGACATGGCAATGACCGTCCGCCTCCGACAACGAGCGGAAATTCTCCGCCCGCTCCCAGCCGCCTTCCGCCGCATCGTTCGGAATGTCGCGACAAGTAAGTTTCAGCGTTCCAGGCACTTCAAAAAGAACATCACCGTTTTTCGGCAAGGCGTTTAATTTGAAGCGGAAGACGAATCCGTCGCGGAAGCGCATCCCGTCTTTCAACGGCTGGAAGCACATCCAGGCGAAATCATAGATGAAATATTTTTCCGTAATCATGAACTACTAACCACTTATAACTGACCACCGGTCACGCAGGAGCGTGTCCCTCCCGCTCACATGACAGGCTTCATGCCACGCGTGTAATCGGCCGTGATGAGCGGACGCTGCATCATCGTCGCCAATTGATCTAGCTTTTCGGGCGTGACGTCTTCACCAGCCATAAACCAGAAATGGAAATCGTGTTCGCCGCGATCGGAATAACGGCCGTCCAGACGGCCGCCTGGATACGGATCGTGATGGGCCATCTGCGGACTGCGCAGCAACGTCAGGCGAAGGCGGTCCTTCGTGCCGTCCAACGCGAATACATCGGGGCTGACAATCGCCAGTTTCTCTTCTGCATCCAACGGCACCATCGTCCAGTCGCGGACGGGCCGTTCTGCGCCGTCCTGAGCACGATCAATGCAGCCGCCAGGGATGCCATCTGTGCGGCTCTCGCCATTCGCCTCGACAGGCATGACCAATTTCAAGACTTTGTTATGTTCTTGCCAATCAACACGCAACAGCAATTCAACAGCCCCCGTGTCGCTGTAGATGCGGAAGCGGCGCAGCAAATCGCTGTTGCCGATGCGGCCACGTTGCGCGATTTCACGGATATGCTTGCCGTCGTTCAAAACCTGCGGCACGCCCCACGTCGGCAACGTCTCGTCTTTGTCCAGATAACGGTCGATGCCGTGCGACCATGTGTCGCTGTTGTCAGGATACAGCAATATGTCAGGCAGCGCGAAACTCCAACTGCCGACCATCATTTCGGGCGGATACAATGCCACCGCCGCACCCAACTGGTTGCCCATGCAATGCGCATCTCCCGTGAATGCAGGCTCTTCAAACGCTTCTTCCTCCTTTTTATCATCAATATGCAACGCCGTAATCTGACCAGGCGCGACATTTACGCGGACGGCCAATCGGTTGCCCCCCGTAAGTGATTCATTTAGAATCTTCTGGAACAGAACAGGATTGTTCTGTTCATCAAAAACGCCGAATTCATCATGCCAGCCGCGCAGTCCCATCCATGGCTCAACCTCCATCCAGCCGTTGTATGGGAGGTCCGACGCGTTGTACAGCATGATACGCTGATGTTCGTCATCCGGCAGTTGCCGCATGCGGATTCGCAACACATCGTTCAACAACGAGTTGCCCCATTCCTCCGCCGCACCCAATTCATTCTGCACATGGCGGTAGGCGGACGGCAGGCAGGTGCCGCCAAGCGTGTCATGGAACTGGTGGAAGACGACATTCCGCCAATGATTTCGTAACGCCTTCACCGAACAATCCGTCTTGCTTTCAGGATAATTTTCAAATGCGGTTTCCACTTGGCGAAGCCGTTGCGTCGCAGCTTTCAACGCCGTTTTTCCTGCGCGATGGACCGTGTAGCAGCCGACGGCGTGATGCTGCAGTTCGCCTTCGACGACGGGCAGCTTGTCCTCCTGCCCTGCAATCGCATCGAAGAATCGCTTCGCCGTGGAGAACACGATTTTCAAATCTTTCGTTTCAACGGCGAGTTCGCGGATCTGGCGTATGAGCGTCTCCGTGGGGCCGCCGCCATGGTCGCCGACGCCGCAGAAGCAAGCCGTATGTTCAATGCCTTCAGGAAGTTCCGTCGTGCATGCACGCAGGAAATCCTCCGACATCTCGCGGCAGCAGTAGGCCCGTGCGATGCGGAACGTCGTCAATTCACCGCCGCCAACGCCACGCCAGCGGAAGATCCTTCCTGGCAACGACTTCTCATGTTCCTGCGGACGCATGAAGACGTATTTCTTCTGGCCGAATTCGTTCATGATTCGTGGCAGACTCGCATTGTGACCGAAGGAGTCCGGATTGAAACCAATTTCAGGGAACTGGCCGAACGTGTCCAGAAAATACTCACGCCCCATCTGAATCTGATGGCGGATGCCGATTTCCTCTGGGAAATTGCAGTCGGGCTGCGTCCACCAGCCACCGATGATCTCCCAACGGCCCGCCGCGATATGCTCTTGAATCCGCTTAAATAGGCCTGGATCAAGTCGTTCGACCTGATGATAGACCCACGCCTCGCCCTGTGTGAAACAGACATCCAGATTCGCGTCCAGACGTTCGCAGGCTGAACGGCACGTCGAAAGCGCCTCGTCTATGCCCGCGTGCCACGGCCACAGCCAAATCGGATCCAAATGCGCATTGAAAATCACATGAACAGTCAGCATAATTATTCCCTTAATATTTTATAGATTATTTTCCACTAGCCACTAGCCACTAGCCACTAGCCACTAATCTTGGCTTTCCGCCAGGCCTCCATCATCTCATCTGGCGTCGAACCTTTCACATGGATCAGCGATTCCATTTTCTTGAAACGTTCCGTGAACTTGCGGATGCCGCCATGAATGACCTCCTCCGCCTGCAAGCCCTTCCAACGACAGAGGTTGACAACCGTGAACAGCAGGTCGCCAAGTTCATCCTCCAAAGCCTTTGCGTCGTCCGTCGCGGCCGCCTCCTTCACTTCCGCAAGTTCTTCTTCAACCTTTGCCATCGCGCCGTTGAAATCCGCCCATTCAAAACCGACACGACCCGCCTTGTCCAAAACCTTCTGTGCACGGGCCAGACCAGGCATCGACCGCGCCACGCCATCCAACGCAGAACGGCGGCCATCGTCCTTCTCCTCCTTCTTGATCTTGTCCCAACTGTCGATGCGGTCTTGTTCGGTCTTCAACTCAACTCCTTGGAACACATGGGGATGACGACGAATCATCTTGTCCGCCTCCGATTTTGCGACATCCTCCAGTGTGAACCGCCCTTCTTCTTCTGCAATTTGGCAGTTCAAAACTACTTGCATCAGCAGGTCGCCCATTTCGTCCTTCACGGCATCGAAATCGCCCGCCTCCAACGCGTCCAGATACTCGCCTGTCTCCTCCACCAGAAAACGGCGCAGCGACATCATCGTCTGCACTTTATCCCATGGACAGCCCGTCTCCGGATCCCGCAATTTTGCGACTACGCTTTTAAAACGTTCCAGTTCACTCATGTTCATTTTCCTTGTGAGTAGCAGATTTCTCAGTTGATTTTATTCCTTATTATAATAAATGTGATTCCCTCAATCGCAAATCCGCAGCCCCTCCAAAAGTGACTTTCACCACCGATTCACCATTTTCAATGTGTTCTTTTGCTGAAAAAACACCTAAATAGGTTGTAAGATTTGATTTTTCTTTTATTTTATAGTAAATGAATGTTTTTGTACATTGTTTTTGTCTTGAAAACCAATCCAAAACAACAAAAGGAACAAACCATGAAAAAAATCCTCACATGCTTCTGTGCGCTGATGCTGTGCTTGGGACTCGCCTCCTGCGGAAAATCGAGCGTTGACGCCCCGAACCCAGACGCAACTACGAAACACAAGATCGGCATTCTCGCCCCTGCAGTCACCCATGGTTGGGTCGCCGCCGTCGCCTTCTTCGCCGAACAGCGCTGCAAAGAACTGAAAGACATCGAATACAAGCTCCTTACCAGCGAATCTGCTGAAAAAATGACACAGCAACTCGACGATCTCGAAGCCTGGGGCGCGGAAGCCATCGTTACCTTCCCGCAGTGGCAGGGCATGGAAGCTCCATTCGCGGCCGCCATCAAACGCGGCATCAAAGTCGTCAGCTTCGATATCGAAGTCAAGGCAGACGGTATCTATCTCGTCTCCGGCGACAATGAAAGCATGGGCGTCGCCTCCGCAAAATACATCGTCGAAAAAGTTGGTAAAGACGCCACCGTCGCCGTCCTCACGGTCCCGACCTCCGGCTCCGTCTCCGAACTCCGCCTCAAAGGCTTCATGGACACCGTGAAAGAAATCGCCCCCAACCTCAAACTCATTGAACGCGCCACCAAATTCACGCGTGACGCCGGCTTGAAAGATTTCTCGGATATCCTCACAGCTGAAAAGAAAATCGACGCCGTATTCTCCATGGATGACGAAACTTCCATCGGCGTGCTCCAGGCCATCAAGGAAGCCGGTCGTAAGGACATCAAGGTCGTGACCGGCGGCGGCGGTTGCCAGGAATATTTCAAGATGATGCCCCAGAACCAGGAAATCTGGATTCAATCCGCCCTCTACTCCCCCAGCATGATCATCGAAGCCGTCAACACGGCATACGATCTTGTCAACGGCAAGAGCTCCATGCCCAAGAAGATCATCCCGACGCGCGTCGTCGATCGCACCAACTGCGCCGCCGAACTCAACGAAAACTCCCCGTACTAATTAAGGAGAGCTCCCATGCAGCCCGCTATTTAATCAGTGGGCTGCATGACCGCTTTTTTCCATAGCATGAAGATTGAATTCGACCATATTTTCAAGTCGTTTGGCAACACAGAAGTCCTTCATGACGTGTCATTTGCCGTCCAAGACGGGCAAATTCTCGCCCTTCTTGGCGAAAATGGCGCTGGCAAATCGACCCTCATGAACATCCTCGGCGGACTGTTCCCGCCTGTCAGCGGGCAGGTCATCATCGACGGCCAGCCTGTGCATCTGCATTCGCCGAACGATTCAATCGAACATGGCATCGCCTTCATCCATCAGGAATTAAGCCCCGTCAACGACCTGCGCGTCTATGAAAATATGTTTCTCGGCCGCGAAGAGCGCATCGCCTTCGGTTGGCTCAACCGCGAATCCATGCGCATACAGGCAAGAAACATTCTCGATTCGCTAGGCATCGCCATCGATGAACAGAGCTATATGCGCGACCTAGGCGCATCCCACAAGCAGATCGTCGAAATCTCCCGCGCCCTCCTATGCAAGGCCCAAACCATCATCATGGACGAACCGACGACCTCCCTCGCCGAGCATGAAATCGACCTCCTGTTCGAGCTTGTCCGCAAGCTCAGCGCACAGGGCGTCAACATCATCTTCATTTCACATAAGCTCAATGAAGTCAAAACATTATGCACGCATTACGTCGTGCTCCGCAACGGATGGAAAGTCGCCGAAGGCAACATGAAGGACGTCGAGACACAGACGCTCTCCGAACTCATCGTCGGCCGCGAGCTCGCCCACATGCAAAAGGCCGAACCACAAAAGCATGAAAAGGAAATCCTGCGCGTCGAAAACCTTTCCCTCGGAAAGGATTTCCAGAACGTCTCTTTTACCGCCAAGGCTGGCGAGATTCTCGGCTTTACAGGACTCCTCGGCGATGGACGAAGCGAACTCTTCCGCGCTATTTTCGGAGACACACCCAACTACACAGGCAACATTTTCCTCAACGGCGAAAAATACCACGCCAAAAGCACAACCGCCGCGCTCAAAAATCGCATAGCCTACGTGCCCAGCAACCGAAAGGAAAACGCCA
Source organism: Victivallales bacterium (assembly GCA_017964325.1). The sequence continues at coordinate 6,648 of JAGCSE010000025.1, forward strand.
TCATCCCAGACCTCAGCGTCAAGACCAACGGCACGCTCGCCACGCTGAAACGCTACTGCAAATTCTTCCTCCTCCAAAACGCCCCGCAACATGATGATTTCGCAACGCACGCAGCAGATTTCCGCATTAAATATGCAGACGAAAATGACTTGATCACAACGCTTTCCGGCGGAAACCAGCAAAAGGTCATCCTCGCACGCTGGATCAACACGAAACCGCAGGTACTGATTCTAGACAACCCGACACAGGGCGTCGATATCGGTGCCAAGCAGGAAATCTACGAAATCGTCAAGAAGATTGCCCAAAGCGGCGTCGCCGTCATCGTCCTTTCGGGCGAAGGGCAGGAAATCGTCCGCCTCTGCGAACGCACGCTCGTCATGTTCCATGGCAAAATCGCCGGCGAACTTTCGGGCGACCAACTCAATGAACAGGAAATCATGAAGCTCGCAACCGGAGCTAATTTAATATAAAATAATCCCACCATCCGCCACGGCGGAATCAATTCATCTTTTCAACGACACGACATGAAATTCCTCAAATGGTTCAAAACACAGTGGAACAACAATCCGCTGTTCAGTACGACGCTCGCCCTGCTGGTCATGATCATCCTCCAGACGCTCGCCCTCGGCACCAATTACGATTCCTTTGGCGCCTGGTGGACGAATTTCTGCGTCAACTGGATCAACGTCCTGCGCAACAACGCATCCGTCGGCATCGTCTCCCTCGGCATGGCATTCATCATCATTTCAGGCGGCATCGACCTGGCAGTTGGCTCCACGCTCGCCATGACAGGCGCCTTCTTCCTCCTACTAACGGATAGTTCGGCTTCCGGTTGGCTGGGCGCCATGCACATTACAGGCTGGCCCGCCTTCGCCATCGCCTTCGTTCTCGTCATCCTATTCGGCGCTCTGCTCGGAGCCCTCAACGGCGTACTTGTCGCCGACGGCGGCATCCCGCCGTTCATCGTCACGCTCGGTACGATGAAAGTCTTCCGTTCCGTGACGCAGTATTTCATGCAAGGCCGTTCACCTGTGTTTCCAACTGATTTTCTAGCCTTCGCAAGCCTCCGTTTCGGACGCTACATGGTCATGCCAATCCTCTACTGGCTTGTCATCGCCGCCCTCCTCTATGTCGTTTCCAAGAAGACGGTCTTTGGCAACCACGTCATTGCCGTCGGCTCCAACGAAAAGGCCGCGAAGCTGACGGGTATCAACGTAAAGGCCGTCAAACGTTGGGTCTATACGATTACCGGCGCACTCGTCGCCATGGCGACCATCATCAACATCAGCCGAATCGGCTCCATGGACTACGCCAACGCAGGAAGCGGCTATGAAATGGATGCCATCGCGGCCGTCATCGTCGGCGGCACCCGCATGGCCGGCGGCCGCGGCTCCATCATCGGCACAATGCTTGGCGTTCTTATCATAGGCGTTATGAATAACTTACTGAATCTCGTCGGCGTCAACCCCTTCCTTTGCGAAGCCTTCAAAGGCTTCATCGTCGTCGTCGCCGTGCTGATCCAGAAGAAAGAAGCCACCTCCTAAAAACTAGAGCTTCCAGCTCTTCTAGAGCTTCTAGAGCTTCTAGAGCCGCTAGAGCGCTAGAGCTTCTAGAGCTTCTAGAGCCGCTAGAGCTTCTAGAGCCGCTAGAGCTTCTAGATTTCATCAAACACACGCACGTGATCCACTTCAAACCAGTCCGGCAGAACCGCTTGCGACAAAATCGGCGCAGGCGTCCCAAAGGGATGCCCCGCAGGGGCGGTGAAGCCTCCTCCACGGTAGCCATGGCATTCCGTGGAGACCAGAATGAACTGCTCCACTTCTGAAACCGGCCCGATGGACGTGCTTCCTTCCTTCAGCCACCGTTTGCCTCCTTCTGCGAACATCATATTCGCTTCCGCCGCCCGTTCCGGCGGCAGCACACGGCCGACGAGCCGTCCATCCGCATAGAAATAATATCCGGCGGGACTCCAATCGACGCCGTAGTAATGCCATCCGTCCGCCGTCTCCTGATAGTCCCATTGGAAATGGCGTGAGCCATGGCAGTCCTTTCCATAACCGCCCCAAATGTTTCCGCCGATGATCTTTCCTTCCGTGTGCTGCCGGTAGTTTTCCATGATGTCGCATTCGACGCCCGCAAAACGCGCATCTGGATGCGAACCGACTCCCGGTGCCTGCAACCAGAAAGCAGCATGCCAGCCTGGGTTCTTCGGCAATTTGCAACGGATTTCATAATAGCCGTAGCGATGCATGAAACGCGGTGTTTCCATCTTGCCAAATGGCCAGAAACGCGGCGAATCCTTCGGAATATCATACGTCAGGGAACCGGTCTGAAGATGCGGCGAATAATAGTCGTCGCCCTTTTTGATGAGATGCAGCTTCAGATGGCTCTGCCCGTCAAGCTCCACGCCTTCCTCCGTGTACGTCTTGAAACGCTGCCCCCAGAAATTCAGGCGGAAGCCCCATTTGCTGCGGTCCAGTTCCGTCTCGTCGAATTCATCCTGCCAGACAAGTTTCCATGCCTTGCCTTCCGGCAGAAAACTGTCAGCGTGTCCTTCAACCGCATAATTCTGCATGTGTTCTCCTTTTGCGCACCCTATATGAAAAAAGCGCCTCCCGCAAGCGAAAGGCGCTCCCGTCTATTATCCAAATCCTACGGAATCACTTTGTTAAGATTGTATTCCACAATGCCTTCCGCACCGGCCTTCTTCAAGTCGGGGATGATGTCGCGCACAATGTGCTCATCGACGACCGTCGTCAGCGAATACCAATTCTGGTCCGACAGATGTGCAATCGTCGGGCGGTTCATCGCCGGCAGAATCTTTAAAACCGCCTCCAGATTGTCAACATGGCAGTTCATCATGAGGCCGACCTTGTTCTCGGCCGTCAGAACAGCCTGCAGCAGCAATGCGATCTTCTCCATCTTGTTGCGTTTGAACTCATCCTTCGCGGCGTCGTTGTTCGCAATGAAGCGCGTTGTCGTCTCACAGAGCGTATCGACGATGCGCAAGTTGTTGGCCTTCAGGCTGGAACCCGTCTCCGTGATCTCCACGATCGCGTCCGCCAGATGCGGCGGCTTCACTTCCGTCGCGCCCCAGCTGAACTCGACTTTCGCGTTGACGCCGTTCTTCTCCAGATATTTCTTCGTCATGCCCATCGCCTCCGTCGCGATGCGCTTGCCTTCCAAGTCTTTGGCGCAATTGATCGGCGAATCGTTCGGTACGGCCAGAACCCACCGCAACGGCTTGCGACCGACCTTGCCATAGACCAGTTCCGCGATTTCCGTCACGTTCGCGTCGTTCTCCAGAACCCAGTCGTATCCCGTCAGACCGCAATCCAGCAGCCCCATCTCCACATAGCGTGCGATTTCCTGCGCACGAATCAAGATGCACTCGATTTCCGGATCGTCGATTTTCGGATAATAGGAACGGGACTGAACGTCAATATTGTATCCAGCACGTTTGAACATGCTGAAAGTCGTCTCCTCCAGACTGCCTTTCGGCAAACCCAGCTTCAATACTGCCATAATCGTATTTCCTTATGAATTAATGCGTTCTGAATTATTTACTTCTTATACACCTCGGCGGGATCGAAAACCCGCTCGCCAATCGTCGTCAAGCTGCCGTCAGCCTCGACCTTGCGGAAGAAACAGCTGCGGTACCCTTCGTGACACGCCGCCCCGCCGACTTGCTCGATCTTGAAAATGACCGTGTCCAGGTCGCAATCGACGAGAATCTCCTTTACTTTTTGAATATTGCCGGACGATTCGCCCTTCACCCAGATCTTCTTGCGCGAACGCGTCCAATATGTTGCAATGCCGGTGGCCAGCGTCTTTTCCCACGCCTCTTCGTTGATGTACGCAAGCATCAGGACGTCGCCTGTCTTGTAGTCCTGCGCAATTGCAGGAATCAGCCCGTCAGCACTCTTCGAGAAATCCAATTTAACCATTGTCTTTTCCTTTATTATTGTTCCTTCCTTGTTTTTCGGTAAAAAAATACAATTTATACGCATTTTGAAAAAGTTCCAATTATTTTTTCACTTATGATGAAAAATATCATCACGCCATGTCTTAACAGCCTCGGCAAAAAAATGTTTTTTCTATCTGCCACTGTTTGACTTTATACCTATATTTAATAGATTACTATAGATTTTCATGTTTTCTATTTGCAAGGTACACGGTATGCTCCACCATAAATTGTTCCTCCCGATCATCCTACTCACAGCAACACTTTTCGCATTTGACGGCTTCGACATCTCATCCGCCAAATACAGACTGTCAATCGGCGAAATTTCTGACGTCACATCTCCTGACAAACCGACTTCCGTAACCGTCACCGTTTTCAACAAGACAAACAAGGCGGCGAAAGCCGCCGTAACCATCCACAAGCTTGTCGATGACTGGAAAGTCGTGGGACAACCGTCCCAAACGGCCGAACTGCCGCCGAATTCGCAAAAAAATGTAACGTTCCAAATCGTCTCCGGCCCGTTTGTCTTCGACGCCCGCTATCCCGTTCACGCCCATGCCGTCTTTACAGCGGAAGACGTTCAGGCAGAGACGCTTGACGCCGTCCGCGTCTTCCTGGTCAAGCAGAACAGGCTCGCCGCCAACCTCCCAAAACCACCGGACATTCCCATGATCGCCGTCAACGACGGCTCCTCCATCTGCCTGGCGGACCTTGTCGGTGATGCCTCCATCGAATGGCAGTATTTCGG
>JAGCSE010000265.1 GCA_017964325.1 Victivallales bacterium
GGCTGTTCTTCTGCGGAGAAGATTTTTATCGCCTTTCTCTTGATATCCATGCAACGCTATTCAAGAAAAAAGCGGAGAATGGCGGGATTTGAGGTGGAATAATGCCGATTTAGGGGAAAAGTCGGCGGTCTTTTCAAACGGAGAAAAACGGCGGGAAAGCGGTCGGAGAAAGGGCTGAAACGGCCTTTTATCCCTTCTCCGCAGGGAAATCTCTGGGAACGGAGAATCCGCGCAAGTACCGTGTTTCTAGGAAGATAGCAGAAACAAAACAGCCCGCCAATGGGTAAGCCATTGACGGGCTATGGGAAAAGCGATGGTCGGAACGGAGAGATTCGAACTCTCGACCTTTTGACCCCCAGTCAAACGCGCTAAACCAGGCTGCGCTACGTTCCGATTCAATTTTTTATCATGCCTCCTTTCAGAGGCAACATCTTTAAATTACACGTGAAAACGGATTTTGCAAATGCAGTCAGTTGTTTTTTTTGCATGACAGGAAAAAAACATTCCAGAGCAGAAGCTAGTGAGGGCATAGAAATTCGAGCTCTTGACCTTTTGTCCCCCAGTCAAAAGTTCGTGAATAATGCACTTTTAGTCCCCGAGAGTGAATGATTCACTAAAACAAGCTGTTTTTTCACACAATTCATGTAGAAAATGTGATTTTTCACACAAAATCCACACAAAATAGGTGTTTTCCCATCTCATCATTGCAAAAGAGCATGATATTCTGACATTGTTACGGAAATCACATGATGGTTTATATAATCTCTGTCAATGTCACTGCAACCCGCTAATTCGAACACAATGACTATATTGAGGAAATAGATATAAAGGAGAATTATTTCATTTTCCTAAACAAAAACTAACCTCCCTTCCAATGAACAAATCACAACGTCGTGCGCACCATTGGAACCGACGCACTTGCAACGGCGGTGCATAGAGATTATAGTAATTTCCAACTGGTATTCACGCTCGTTTTCAGTACCAACTCCAATCACAAAAAGGAGAAAAATCATGTCAAATCGTTTCGTTCTCAATGGACTTTCCTACCACGGCAAAGGCGCGATAAATGAAATCGTCGGCATTCTCACCGCCAAAGGGTTCAAGAAGGCGTTTGTGGCGTCCGATCCCGATCTGGTCAAATTCCAGGTCACCAAGAAGGTGACAGACCTTTTGGACGCGGCAGGCTTCGCATACGAAATTTATTCGGACATCAAGCCGAATCCGACCATCGAAAACGTCCTCGCGGGCGTGGCGGCATACAAGAAATCGGGCGCAGACTGCATGATCACGATCGGCGGCGGCTCCTCGATGGACACAGGCAAGGCCATCGGCATCATCATCAACAATCCTGAATTCGCGGATGTCCGTTCCCTTGAAGGCGTTGCGCCGACCAAGAACCGCACGGTCTTCACCATCGCCGTTCCCACGACTGCCGGCACGGCCGCTGAGGCGACCATCAACTACGTCATCACCGATGTCCAGAAAAAGCGCAAGTTCGTCTGCGTCGATGTGAACGACATTCCCGATGTGGCGATCGTCGATCCGGACATGATGTCCACGATGCCCAAGGGCCTGACCGCGGCCACGGGCATGGACGCCCTTACCCACGCCATCGAAGGGTACACCACAAAAGCCGCCTGGGAACTGGCGGACTGCCTGAATCTTGAAGCCATCAAGTTGATTGCGAAGAACCTCCGCGCCGCCTATCAGAACAATGCGGATGGGCGCGAAGGCATGGCGCTCGGACAGTTCGTCACTGGAATGGCGTTCTCCAACGTCGGCCTCGGCATCGCGCATTCGATGGCGCACACGCTCGGCGCCGTCTATGACACGCCCCACGGCGTCGCCTGCGCGATGATGCTGCCGATCGTCATGGAATACAACCAGGAGGCCACCGGCGAGAAATACAAGTTCATCGCCGAAGCGATGGGCGTCGACACAACCGGCATGGACCAGAAGGCCTACCGCGCGGCCGCCGTGGAGGCCGTCCGCAAACTTTCCGCGGATGTCGGCATCCCCGCCAAGCTTCCCGCGCTCAAAGAGGCTGATCTTCAATTCCTTGCGGAAAGCGCATATGCGGACGCCTGCCGTCCGGGCAACCCCAAGGATACAAGCGTCGATGATCTGAAGGAACTCTTCCGCAAGATCATGTAAGTGTCATCTAATACGAAATCAAAAGGAGCAACCAATGATTCGACTGAACTGCTTCTTCCAGGCGAAGGAAGGAAAATTCGCCGAGGCGTTAGAGGCCGCAAAGGCCCTGACCGCCGAATCGCTGAAACAAGACGGCTGCGTCGCCTACGATGTCTTCGAGAGCGCGACGCGCAAAGACGTCTTTATCATTTGCGAGACATGGCGCGACGACAAGGCCCTGGCCGACCATTCGGCCTCCGCGCCGTTTGTCAAGTACGTAGCCGTCATCAATCAGGCCGGCACAATGAAAATCGAAAAATACGTGTTCTGAGCCAGCGGATGTGAATCATGCTTCATGAATGCAAAATCACGGTTCTGGAAACCAAGGTCTTTCCGGAATTACAGAAGAAGTATCTGGCGAATCCCGATTCCGGGCCATGCCCGTGCTTCAAGGCGGGAGACACGTTTCTGCTGAAGCGGACTCCTGAGCAGGACGATTTCTATCACCTGCTCCACGGCAAATTCTGCGGCGA
>JAGCSE010000266.1 GCA_017964325.1 Victivallales bacterium
AGGGGTAGCCTTCCATGTTGGCGCCGGCCGTGCGGGCGTATGCCCATTCGGAGCCCGGGAAGCCCATGCGGAGGTGCAGGTAGATGATTTCACCAATCTTGTCTTCTGCAATCAATTTTTTGGCGTCATCTGCAGGTTGCGTGAAATAGTGGTTGAGGTTGACGCCGAGATAGAGGTTGTTCTTGGCGGCGAGGGCGACCATTTGGCGGGCTTCCTCGACGTCGTTGGAGATTGGCTTTTCGCAGAGGACATGCTTGCCCGCCGAGAGGGCCTGCATGACGGGAACGCCGTGCCAGCCGCCGTTTTCAGGGCCGCCCGTGCAGACATCGACGATGTCGAGCTGTTCGTTGGCGAGCATGTCGTCCAAGCAATAGTACGCCTTGACCTGCAGTTTGGCGGCGAGTTCGTCCGCACGGGATTTGACGACATCGCAGACGGCCACGAGTTCGGCCAGCTCGTCGTTCTTGTGGGCTGTTGCATGGGTCGTGCCAATGCCTCTGCAACCGACAACACCTACTCTTAATGCCATGGTGAAAACTCCTTTGTTTTACGATACGTTGTTGTTTGTGAAGGGATGTTGAAAATGTCTATTGGAAAAATTAACCGTTAATAATGAAAAAGCCAATTGTCTTCAAGTGAATATATGGGATAAAACAATCTTTTCAAGGAAAAAACGCGGCATTTTAACGGCGGGACGCCGATGGGACCTCCGATTATTTATACTTTCTGACGGAGAAGCCGAAGGCGCCGACGCGGCGGCCGAGAGTGCGGTATTCGGAATGCGCGTACGCTAGCAGGTCAGCGTGTTCGATATTCAACTTGCCGCGTCTGTCCAGAAGCTTGTCCGAGATGTTGACGGCGGCGATTTTCGCGATGAAAAGGTCATGCGAACCGAGCGGGATGATTTTGACGACTTTGCATTCGATGTTTATGGGGCAGTCCGCGATGAGGGGACATTTGACTTGCGTGGCGGGCAGGGGGGTGAGCCGTGTTTCGGCGAATTTATCGATGTCGCGGCCGGATTTCATGCCGCACCAATCCGTAATTTTCGCTTGTTTGCCTGTCGGCAGATTGACGACGAATTCTCTGGTGGCGGATATGATTTCATACGAATAGCGTTCCTTGCGGATGGAGATGGAGAGCATGGCGGGGTCTGAGCAGACGGTGCCCGCCCATGCGAGCGTGATGATGTTGGGGGCGTATCCGGATTTGCCGCCGCCGCAGGAGACGAGCACGACGGGCACAGGCATGAGAAGCGTGCCGGGCTTCCATACTTGCTTGGGAAACAGCTCTTTAAGCTCCAGTTCCGTCATGTCCGATTTCGGCTTGTATGGTTGCTTTGAGTTGGTCTCGTGGGTGGGGGCCTGCCTGAAGACTCTTTTCGGCGCGCCGTGCGGAGGGACTTTGGTCATATTTGTTATTCCTTTTTTATGTTGGGGAAGCATTGTGTGATGACATACAAGAATACTATATTTCAAATTATGCTGAAAGATAGCATATTCGAGGCGGTGGATTATATTATTTTATGTTTTTTTTACGGGAATGGAGGGAAAAAGGCGGAATATGGAGAGGTTTCAGGTTTTGGAAATCATCAGAAAGGTTAAAAACGATGCGGATATTGTTTATCGGTGACATAGTCGGCAAGGGGGGGCGTCAGGCTGTGAAGATGACTGTCCGCGAATTGATGCGCGAGAACTGGTGCGATTTCTGCATTGCGAATGGCGAGAACATGGCGGGCGGCGGCGGCTTCACGAAATCATGCCTGGCCGAGCTTGATGAAAGCGGAGTCGATGTTTTCACGTCAGGCGACCATGTGTGGGATCAGAAGGAATTTCCCGACGAGATTGAAAGCGTTGGCAACGTGCTGCGGCCTGCGAACTTTTCCGACAAACAGCCTGGTCGTGGATATGGCGTATTCGAGGCGCGTAACGGCGTGAAGGTCGGCGTGATTTCATTGATAGGACGGACGTTCATGGGCGCCCAATCCGACTGTCCGTTTGCGAAGGCGGATGAAATCGTAGAGAAAATCAGGCTTGAAACGCCTGTGATTGTCGTGGATTTCCATGCGGAGGCGACAAGCGAGAAGATTGCGATGGGGCGGTATCTGGCGGGACGCGTGAGCGCGGTGCTCGGCACGCATACGCATGTGGCGACGGCGGACCAGCAGATATTCGCGGGAGGAACGGCGTTCCAGTGCGACGTCGGCATGGTCGGAGCGAGGGAGTCTGTTTTAGGTCGTGAAATCGAACCAGTGCTGCGCAAATTCACGACTGGTATGCCGAATCGTTTCCTTGTGAACGACAAGGGGATACGGCTGAACGGGACGGTTGTCACGGTCGGAGAGGACGGCAAGGCGACCGGAATCGAGCGTGTGACACGAGATTTACTTTGACAGGGGGCTTAAGTGCGGGAAGGCGAAAACGATACAGCAAAAAGGAAAGGGACAAAATTATGCGTTGTCCAAAATGCGGAAAAGATTGTGACAAGGTGATTGAGACGCGGGTTTCCAAGGACGCGGTGTCCGTACGGCGCCGCCGTCTGTGCCAGGCGTGCTCCTACCGTTTCACGACATACGAGACGATCATTCCCGCCGAAGTGTATGTCGTCAAGAAAGATGGACGTGTTGAGGATTTCAAGCCGGAGAAGGTGCTGTTTGGCATCCGGCAGGCCTGTTGGAAACGGCAGGTGACGGACGATGTCATCGATCAGATGGTCTCGAATGTGATGAACAGGATTTCGGAACAGACGAACTCGGAGGGCAAAATTTCATCGAAGAAGATCGGGGAGGACGTGATGGATGAGCTGAAGGAGGTCGATGAAGTGGCATACGTGCGGTTTGCGTCCGTCTATCGCCATTTCAAGGATGCGGAGGCGTTCATCAATGAAATCCACAATCTTCCGTCCCAAAGTAACGACGGAGGAGAGACTGAATGATTTTAATACCGGAACAGGTTCTGTTCGTGCTGGGGGAGGGTGGTCAGCGGGAGAGCTACGACTTTGCAGGGCTGTGCGCAGATTTACGCAAGGCGTTTGAACGCAATGGCGTGCGGGATGCTTGGCTGATTGACCAGTTTACATTGACGGTCGAAGAACGTTTGCGTGGCGAATCTCCGATGACGGAGCGTGAAATCGACGGACTTCTATCCTCTGTTTTGACGGCGACTGGATATGGCGACGTTGCCGCCACATTTACGGAGATTCGTGGCGAGAAGCCGCTGGATGTGCTGCGTGCGGAGCTTCATCCATGGGACGAAACGCGCATACGGGACATTTTGCGGCGGCAGTTGCCGCTTTCGCCACGCCAGCAGGAGACATTGACGGAACGATGCTCGGAAATTCTTGGGAAATTGTGTTTTACGGCTGTTTCGGACACGTTCGTCAGGGAGTTGGCGATTCATCTTTTGTATTCAGACAGCACGGAAAAGGCGGAAAGGGCTTCGAAAAAAACGGAGGCGAAGCAGGATTGGGCGGCTCTTTGTGACGAGAAGACGCGTTCGTATCTTGAACGGCGCGTGTTGGTTGCATATCCCGTTGCACCGCTTTTCCCAAGGCCGCGCATCGCTTTCAATTTGACCGAATACTGCCGCGATTCCGAAGAAGACTGGCGGAGCGAATTGGCTTTGTGCGCAAAACTGCCAGATGCGGCGCATTGTGCGCTTCACCTGTTGACGGTCATGCGGAATGACATTTTGACGGCGCATCCGGATTTCACGGATTGTCCTGGTCATGTCGTCATCCCGCATTTCCAAGAGTTTGTTGATAATTTTGCAGATGGCGTCCCACTTCGACAGCGTCGCGGTTTCGGCAAGCGGCTGCGCAAGGCGTTGGCGGCGAATCTGGCGGGACATACAGATTTCGAAGTGATGGTGAGCTATCGGTAGGACAAAAAGGAGCCAAGATGAATAATGGAAATGAACGTCGCGGCCTGACGACTTGTACATCTTTGATGAGCCTTGTGGCGTTCGCCATCACGGCGAATCTGCTGGCGGCAGTCGGCAAGCAGATGGGCGAGCAGTTCGGCATGCGCGAGGCAGTGTTTGTGCAATGGGCGTATCCCGTGCAGTTTTTCAGCTTTTCGGCGATGTGCTTTCTAGGCGGCACGGCATCCGACCGCATTGGAAAACGCAACAGCCTGTTGGGGGCGTGCGTGTTGATCACCATCGGTTGCCTGGTCATGCTGTTGGCACCGAAATTCTGGGTGGTATGCATCGCGGCGTTGATTGTCGGCATGGGAGGCGGCGGCATCGAATCCATCAGCGCGGCGGGCTTGACGGATTTGCATCCGACGAAAAGCAAATTGTTTATGAACCTTGCCCAGATTTTCTACTGCATCGGCGCGAACAGCGCGAGCGTGGCGGCGGGAATCTTGATTGGTTATGGTGTTTCATGGCGGTGGCTCTATTTCGGAACATGCATTCTGGGCGCGGCTCTCGTGTTGTGTTTTGCGTTTTCGAAGTTCCCGTACAAGGCCAGTGAATCCGCTGCGGACACGAACGGCGGCGTGAAACGCGTCTTGGAACTGTTGCCGAACATCTGGCTGCCGTCGTTGGGATTGTTTCTGTATGTATTTGCGGAAACGTCTATTTACGCTTTCGGACCAAATTATCTGAAGCATCTTGGGGCGACGGACAAGATTTCGACGCTGAGCATCGCGGCTTTCTGGAGCGCGGTCGCCATCGGACGTCTGCTTTGTTCGTTCCTGCCGCAGAAGCAGACGTATGAGACGGCCATCTGCGGGATGATGACCACTGCTGGAATCTTATTGATTGGACAGGTTTTTGCGCATAATTGGCAGAGCGCCATCGTGTTGATGACGCTGGCTGGGCTGGCTTGTGCGGGAGCGTGGCCATTGGTCGTCAGCATGGTGACGGTTCGCAACATCAAATACAGCGGAACGGCTTCTGGATTTACAATTGGCTGCGGTGCAGTTGGTTGTATTTTAAGCCCCATGGTGTTGGGCAAGATTTTCGATACAGGCAGGACACATCTTGCGTACTGTTTGCTTGGTTCGTGCTTTCTGTTGTCCAGCCTGTGTATCGCGATGACGTATTTCCAGCATAAGCGCCGTATGGCGCGGGAGGCGGAGCATGGTGAAACTGCTTGATATCAAACGGTTTCTGGACGAAACATTCGCAGGGCTTGCCCCGCAGGATTTGTCCAACAACGGCTTGCAACTGGACGCAGGCGTGGCGGATGTGCGGAAAATGGCGTTCGCCGTCGACGCCTGACAGAAGACGTTTGACATGGCGGCGGCCAGCAATGCGCAGTTGCTGTTTGTCCATCATGGCTTCAGCTGGGGCGGCGGCATCAAATATCTGAACGGTTACACGGGCCGTCGCGTCGCGACATTGATGACGGGCGGCGTGTCGTTGTACGCCTGCCATCTGCCGTTGGACATGCATCCCGTCCATGGCAACAATGCCGTTTTGGCCCGCATGCTGGATTTGCAGGACGTCAATACGTTTTTTGCCTATCACGGGGAGAACATCGGCTTCTGCGGAAGCCTGCC
>JAGCSE010000267.1 GCA_017964325.1 Victivallales bacterium
GGATGGACGCCGTCCTTCGTCCAATGCTCCTGCGGAGCACGGGCCAAGGCGTCGTCAAGCAACGTCTGGCTGGGGATGAAAATCGCGTCGAACTCGTCCGCAAGTTTGCGGACGATGGCGCGGCGCTGATCAATTTCCTCCTTCCAACCGTCACCGACGGCGCCAAAAGGATGGACATACGGCTCCATGAGAACGAGTTTCACATTCGGTAATTCAGCCTTCGTCCATTCCAGCAGTTCATGGTAAATGCGTTCATAGCGAGGCACTTCCACACCGTTCTGACGCGCAAATTCATGCCATGTGTCGTTGACGCCGATCATGATCGACAAGATGTCCGGACGGATATGCAAAGCGTCGATTTTCCAACGTGCATACAAATCGACCACGCGGTTGCCGCTGATAGCCTTGTTGATGATCGTGTATTCGCCCGGATAGTCGCAAAGCAGCCGCGCGGCGACAAGCATGGGATAGCCCGCTCCAAGCCCTGCCCCTGCTGGAAGGTTTTCATCTGTCTTGTTGCGGCCCGCATCCGTGATGGAGTCACCTTGGAAAAGAATCGTTTTCATGATGTTTCCTGTTGATATTGCGTTAGTTGTATCAAGCCTTAATTGGCTCCGTAAATGTACAGGCCGCCATACGTCCAGTTCGGATTCGGCATACCGGGGATGTTGATACGATCCATTGTCAGCAGAATATATTTATAAGGATAACCGTCGGGCAGCTCCGCGAAGCATGGCCAGACACGCGAATTGGTCGTCTTCATGATGCCCCACGGCGTGTCCAGCGGCGTGTCGCCCCACGGTTCGATGTCAAGCTTCAGCTTGCCAAGCTTCTGCAAAAGCGGGTATGAATAGACATACAACGCATGCTCCGCGCTACCGGAGAAGCAGTAGCGCATGCCATTCATCCATTGAATGGTTGTGCCAGTGGAATCTTCAGGCACGATTTCCGTCAAAGGCACGTATGGGCCGTCCCAATTGTCACTCTCCAACATCTGCGCCTTGATTCCTTTCACAAACGTGCAGAGAAACAACCGCCATTTCTTTGCTTCAGGATCCCAGATGCCCGACGGGTCTTCGTGCATCAATTCCTTCAGCCCCAACGATTTGGCTTTCATAACAGATAATCCGTGCAAAGGATTTTCCTTGCTCCATGCAGAATTCAGGCCGCCTTCCGCACGACCGTTCAATCCGTCGCCGCCCGTCGAGAAATTGCTGACAAACGCCCGCCATTCGCCAGCCTCATCATCATAGAAGAGATGAGAGGCGAGATCGTTGCGCAGTTTGCCATCATCGTAATCGAACAGAATAGTCCCTTCCAGACGGACGTCCATCTTGGCCGGATCAAAGCTTGCCACGCCTTGAAAGCCGCCGAAGATACGGACAGAGAATGTGAAGAAAATGCGTCCATCTTCCCAATAGAGGGCGTTCTCGCGGCCGCGTGTCACAAAGCGCACGTCCGCCTGGCCCATGCCTGCCGTCAATGTTTTTTTCACGTCGCCCATACCGCCAGAGCTTCGCATCATCAATTCCGTCATCCATGTCTTGTCCCGCGGATCGAAACCATCTGGAAGCGGTGCCAACCTGGAAAGCCTTGTCACACCGTTCCTTGTCACATAGACACCACAACGCGATTTGCCACAAAACGCAACATGGAACGTATAGGGCGGTGTCACGTCCGTTGGCGCCTCAACGCGCATCTTCATGTCACCATTCTTCGTAACTAGCTGCATTTCAGCGGGTAGCGATGTCACCTCCGCAGAATAATGTCCACACGGCAAAAAAGTAACATCCTTCGGGAACGGGAGTTCCGCGTCAAATGTAAAGCGTTTCTTCCATATCTGCCTGAAGGACAAATCCATCGGTGTTCTTTTCTTCAATTCGTCCATTCGCTGTTCCGCCATTGTTTTGTTTGTCATGATTCCAAACGCCAGCAGCATCCATGCGCAAACTGCACAAAAAACGCTGGATATTGACGTTGGCAGTTTTGTCATATCGACAGTTCCTCGTCCGTCACTTCGCCTTTGCAGACGATGTTCGTCGGTCCTGTAAGATAAAGATTGTCAATATGTTCACCTGTCCGCTCGACATCGATGATAAGTTGCCCACCAGGCATGTCGATTTTGACGTTGCGACCGCTGGCCTTTCCTGCCAACGTCAGCACCGTCGCCACGGAGCCGGAGCCCGTCCCGCAGGCGAAGGTGAAATCCTCCACGCCGCGTTCCCACGTCCGCACCGTCACATGGTCTTTTTCGACAATTTCATAGAAATTGACATTCGCGCCTTTCGGGAACGCCTTGTGGTAGCGCATCTTGCGGCCGAGTTCAAACAGCTTGTCATGCGGATAGTCCACCAATCCGTCGATTGGCACGACGGCATGTGGAAGCCCGGGCATGCCAAGTTCCACGTATGTGCATTCATACAGCTTTCCGTCAACGTCCAGATCACGCCGTTCCAACAGTGTCACATTATTGAGCCGCACCTTGTAAAGGCGCTTTTCGATTCGATGACCGACAACGACTCCCGAATCCGTCTCAACCCGCTGCACATCGCCCGCCAGCTTATTTTCATAGCCATAACGCGCGATGCAACGCGCACCGTTGCCGCACATTTCGCCAACAGAGCCGTCAGAATTGAAGAATATCATCCTATAATCCGCCTTCGCGGATGCCTCCACAACCATGAAGCCGTCCGCTCCGATAGACAAGTGCCGTTCGCACAACGTCTTGGCCACCTGCGGCAATTTGTCGTGAGATATTTTTTCCACACGGTTGTCAATGATGATGAAATCATTGCCCGCACCGTTCATCTTCCAGAATTTCATGGTGATCCACCTGTTTTCACTTAACCATTATTTTTTCAGAAAGAAATCCCCATGCGAAGCGTTCTTAAAACGCCGAGCCGCCGGAGGCCATCCGTTTCATGGAGCTAAAAGCTCTAAGCAAAATCAGACACTCCATGATTAAGGCCGACGGCGGCGAGGCTTTCTGTGAAAAATCTGTCTAATCTGTGATTCTAAATCATTGTTAATGAATTATTCAAGGATAATCGCCTTGAAGGCGTCAATTTCTTCCTGCGTCACGCCGCAGGTAATCAGGAACTTCTGGATTTTGACGGAAAGCGGGTCGTTCGGATCGCCATACTTGGCGAAGCCTTGACTGATCGTATCGTAGTTTTCATATTTGAAATAGTCGCGGGCCGTGACTTCCCAATCCTTGCGAATATTGTCCTCCGCGACTCCGAGAAGTCCGCAGAGAATGTATGAGAGCGTACCCGTGCGGTCAGCACCCGCGATGCAGTGGAAAACGATGGGATAGTTGTTTTTGTCCGCGAAGAGCTTGAAATCCTCCCGTACGGCGTTCATGCCTTTCTCCTGGAAAATGGGACCATAGTAGTCGTAGGAGGGGATGTGAATCCATTTCACGGCCTTGCCCATGGGAGATTCAGTCATCGTCGCGACTTCGCCATCCCAACGCAGGTCAAGCTCGGTCTTGATGCCGATCTTGTTCACGAAATAGTCGATGCCTTCCGGTTTGATGACCGTCTCGCCGATACGGCTCTTTTTCGGGTCGATGCGTTTCGCTTCGTCCCACACCCAGTCGGGACTGTCAAGATTGAGACCTGCGGAACGGAAAATCAACCCCTGCCGCATGCGCCGCCCGTCAACCGTTGACCAGCCGCCAAGATCACGAACATTGTCCACGCCCGGCAATGTAATCTGGCGGGGAAGCAAATCTTCCGTCTTGAATGAACTGACAGGCGATATCACCGTCTTTCCGAAGGGAGTTGTTCCCCTCACACGCCAATAGACAGTCTTACCAGCTTGGAAATTACAGACTTGTGCCTTTTGCGCCGCGGCATCCATGCTCAGAACCAATTCCTGCGCGTTTGTCTTGAATTTCTTGTCCAAAGAGAACTCAAGTTTGACATCCTGCAATTCCACGTCGGATTTCCAACTGAATTCGTTCGGCACAGACTGATGACTCTTATACAAGACGGCTCGCTTTTCCATGTTGTTGAAATAATCGCGCCGCGGCGCACTGGACAACTGCAGAAATTCGTGCATCTCCGCTGGATGCTGGACAATCACCGCATCCGCCACAGGAGCCACAAGCGTGATGAGACATTTTTTGGTGCAGCAGCATCCTGTCGCCATCACCATCAAAAGCAGAATCAAAAACGAGTTCAACGCATAATTCTTTTTCATACCGTGTCCTTTTGTGCTTTGTATTTGCTACATACGATTTGTTCCGCAATAAATCCAAGTGTTTAACATGAAACCAAATCCTGTTTTTTCAAGCAGTAAATGGACCTTTTTCCTTCTTTTCCATTTTGCAAGAAGAATATACTTTATGGAAATTTGATTTGTCTAATGAATCCAATATATTAATCCATCATGTATTTTTCGTGACAAAACGGAAACATTCGAGACAAAATATGACAAAAGACATGACCACGGGCAATCCGGTGAAATTGCTCCTGTGGTTTTCCATCCCCCTGCTGGTCGGCAACATCTTCCAGCAGTTCTACAACATGGCGGATGCAGCCATCGTCGGACGGACGCTCGGTTACCGCGCACTGGCCGCCGTCGGCAGTACAGGCTGCGTCATGTTCCTCGTGTTCGGCTTCTTCTTCGGGCTGACATCAGGGCTTTCCGTAGTCACGGCGCAGCGCTTTGGCGCGAAGGACTATGACAATATGCGCCATTCCGTGGCCATCGCCATCATCATTTCCTTCATTTTCAGTACGATAACCACTGTCGTGTGCTGTTTGTGCACACCATTCATCCTGCGCATGATGAACACACCGGATGAAATCCACCAAATGACTTACGACTATATGTTCATCATGTTTGCGGGCACCTTCACGCTCGTCGGCTATGGCTTGATTTCCAATATCATACGTGCTCTTGGCGACAGCGTTACGTCCGTCGTCTTCCTCGTCGTCTCCTGCCTTCTGAACATCGGGCTCGATTATTGGTTCATTCTCGGTCTGCATTTAGCCTGCGGCGGCGCGGCATGGGCAACGGTCATCTCGCAAGGCGTCTCCGCCCTGCTCTGCCTGATTTACGTCATCTTCAAATTTCCTGTTCTCAAGCTTCAGCGAAAAGATTGGCGTTGGGATTTCCCGTTCTACAAGAATATGTTGAAACTGTCTCTTCCAATGGCATTGCAGTTCACGGTCACCGCCGTCGGCGTCGTCATCCTCCAGGCCGTCCTGAACAAATTCGGCCCGGTCTATATGGCCGCTGTGACGACCGCTGCAAAATTGGAAAGTATCGCCTCCATGCCACTTTTCTCCTTCGGGCTGGCCATCGCGACTTTCGCCGCGCAGAACTACGGAGCGAACAACTACATACGCGTCCGCGACGGTGTCCGCTCCTGCGCGTGGCTTGTAACCGCCATCGCGCTTGTCGGCATGGTCGTCTCCATGGTGATCATCAAGCCTTTCGGCGGCTTTTTCATCAAGTCGCACGACAAGGAGATACTGGACGCCATGCAGCTCTACACGAACATCTCGTCGTCGCAATACGTCATTCTCGCCCTGCTGCTGGTGTACCGCAATGCGTTGCAAGGCCTTGGGCATACGTTCATTCCGCTCATGGGCGGCGCCGCCGAACTGGTCATGCGCGCCTTTGCCGCACTGGTATTGGCGCGTTTCTTCGGCTTTGTCGGCGTCGCATGGTCCCATCCGCTCGCATGGTACGGGGCGTTCATCCTCCTTGTTATCGACTACCGCCACGTTATCCGCAAGTTGCTGGCTTCACAATAGAAACACAGTTCTTTGCATAAAATGTTTGGCAGAGAACAACAGTTGTGTTATTTTATTCAATAAATAAACACAACCAGTCAATAGAATCATCAAGGAGCCGATCAATGAAGAGATTGTGGACTCTAGCCGCATGCAGCCTCATCGTATGCGGAATCTTTTTGGAAAAGTCACAAGGAGCTGAAAATCAACAGGGAAAGCAAATGGAACTGAAACGGACAGCGTTGAACATCGATGAAGAAACCGCCAAAAGGCTCGGCATGACTTTCGAGACGGTCGAAATCAAAGTCAAAGGGTTGAAAAAGGACTACGCATTCCTTTGGGTTGCGGACCTCCATGTCATCGCGGATGACCTCTCCGAAGTGGAGGAGAAGAGCATGAATATCGTCAAGTCACGCATTGACAAAACCTTCAGAAATCCATACAACGGAAAGACCTCCCTCGAAAACTGGCAAATGATGCCCGAAGTCTTCAACATGTCCGGAGCGGACGCCGTCCTCTTCGGCGGCGACATCTGCGATTTCAGCACGCTTGCCAGCATTCAAGTCCTCAAGGAAGGAATGCACAAATTGACCATCCCCTATATGTACGCCCGTGCTGACCATGACATCTCTCCATGGTGGCTCGCAACTCGCAAGTTTCAAGAAATCAATGAACTAGAGAAATCCATCGACGGCAATGAACCCGTCCAAGTGCTGGAATTCGACGATTTGATGGTCGTCAGTTTCAACAACGCCACGAGCAATATGTCAGAAGCGGGACTCAAACGCTTCAAGGAAGCATACGCAAAAGGCAAACCCATCATCATCAACACACACGTGCCCATCAACTCGCTCGTCGATACCAGCCTCGGCGACAGATGCATGCGCGACGACGTGAAGCACCGCAATCTCACGTGGGGCAAAGGCTGCTTCTATGCGCCAAACGTTTATACGCAGGAATTTCTGGATCTTGTCTGCGCGGAAAACAGTCCCGTCGTGACCGTTCTTGCAGGTCATCTGCATTTCCCGTGGCATAGTATGTTGACGAAGACCATCAGCCAGCATCTTTTCGTGCCGGCCTTCAAGGGAAACATCGGAGTCGTGCTGGTAAAACACGCAGAATAAACAAGAAAAGGAGTCAAAATGAGCAGCAGTTCATCAACTGGCGGCACCGTGAAAGTCGCGGTGGTCGGTGCGGGCAACATCGCCAGAAGCGTGCATCTGCCCTCCTTGAGCGAGATGGAAGACGTCCAATTGGTCGCCATCTGCGACCTTATTCCAGAACGCGCCAAGGAGCAGGCAGCCAAATGGGGCATCCCGAAAACCTATACGCTGATGCGCGAAATGTTTGCGAATGAAGACATTGACGCCGTGTTCTGCCTGGTGGAGCCCGGCAGCATGTTCCATGTCGCCACGCTTGCCATCGAACACGGATACCACACGTTCATGGAGAAGCCGCCAGGCATCACCTCCTATCAGGCCGATTCACTGGCGCGTTTGGCGGACAAAACAGGCAAAAATGCCATGGTCGCCTTCAACCGACGCTATATTCCAGTCGTGCGGAAGACGAAGGAGTTGGTAAAGTCTGCGACGGATAAGGTTACACAAGTCGAAGGATGCTTCTTCAAATTTGGCGACGCCGCGTTCGACAAAGGTTCCCTCCCTTCTTTCGTCTCGGACACCATCCATTCCGTTGATTTAATGCGATACCTTTCCGACGGAAACGAAGCCGTCAAGGCCGCCATGGTCATCAACCGCTATGACAGCGTCGTAGATAACGCCTGGAATGGAATTTGCGTCTTTGACAACGGTGCCACGGGCATCATCAAGGCGAACTACCGCGTCGGCGGACGCGTCCATCAATTCCAGATGCACGGCGTCGGCGTCAGTGCCTTCATCGACCTCGGCATGGGAGCGCAAATCGACGTAAAGAGCCGAATCCTTACGCATTCGGGAGCCATCAGCTACTCGCTGGCGGCCACTGGAGCCGCCAAGGAGGAGAGCATTCTTCTCGACGGCCGAGAACTCGCCGGCAGCAATGATTTCCATAAATTCTATGGTTATTATTTTGAGGACAGGCATTTCATCGACTGCATCAAGTCGGGCGAAACGCCCGAAACGTGTATCCAGGATGCTCGCTTGAGCGTCCATCTTGTGGAAAAATTCCTTTCAAGCCAATTCTAATCTATCAAAAGGGCTGTTGCTGTTGTTTTTATGACAAGCAACAGCCTTTTTTTATTTGCACGATGCGTAAACACCGCTTTGCCGTGCCAGTAGGGACTGTGAGGGCATCAGCAAATACATGAGGGAGAACATATCCGCTGACGGACCAGCCATATTTTGATAGTCATTGCCTGGTCATCAGCTCGTGTACATTGGAATACGTCTTCCTTAAATGTGAACCTGTTGTACCTGTTCAAAGCACCGACATCTGGAAGCTGCCAATTTTCTAAGCAGTACACAGGAAATTCACCAAATTTAAGCCCTTTGCTTTTCTAAAGTACGTCCAGACAAATCTTATCAATGGCGAATGGAGGTTGATGAAGATCTCAAGGCGAACGGCAAAAGACATAAATACATAAAAATATATTGAAATATCCTATATTGTTTATATTGACAATTTATTTCATTATTTTATTTGACATAAATCATTTTGGGATTAGTTTATAGTCATGTTTTCCATCATAAACATAGAAAGAGAGCGATAAAACATGACAAAACCATTTATACAAGAACGGTATATCAATCCCATCACGGACTTTGGCTTCAAGCGCCTCTTCGGCACGGAGTCCAACAAAGACCTGCTCATCGACTTCCTCAACGCCATCATCGGCCTTAAGAAGAAGGAGTGCATCCGCGACGTGACGTTCCTCAACCCCGAACAGCTCGGTACAACAAAGAATAAACGAAAAGCCGTATTCGACATCTACTGCAAGACCGAGCAAGGCGACCATGTCATTGTGGAGATGCAGAGCCAGCCCGTCCAATTCTTCAAAGACCGAAGCCTGTTCTATTCCGCCTTCCCTATCCGAGACCAGGCCATAAAGGGAGATACATGGAATTTCGAACTCAAAGGCATCTATGCCATCGGTTTGTTGAATTTCTGCTTTTCAGACGGGAAGGATGACGAGAGGTATCTCCACAGAGTCAAGCTAATGGACATCAAGGCGCGGAAGGTCTTCTACGACAAACTGACGTTTGTCTTCGCGGAACTGCCGAAATTCAAGAAGCAGGAGGAGGAGCTGAAGACACAGTTGGACAAATGGCTGTATGCAATCAAGCACTTATACAAGCTGGACGAACCGCCTCCCGTATTGTCCGGCAAGATGTTTGACAAATTGTTCCATGAGGCGGCGGTGGCGAGCCTGACCACCATGGAGCAAAATGCGTATGCCGAAAGCCAGAAGCAGTACCTGTACTATGTAAATAGCCTCAAGTTAGCAAAACAGCAGGGAGAACACGTTGGAAAGCATATCGGTCTCAAGATAGGCTTTCAGCAAGGACATGAAAAAGGATTTGAAGAAGGACATGAAAAAGGATTCGGTGAAGGACATGAAAAAGGATTTGAAGAAGGGAGAAACAGCGAACGTGAAAAAATCATCCAAGCCATGAAAGAACAAGGACTTTCAGATGAAGCAATCGCCACAATCTTACAAACTGCCCAAAACAAGGAGTGATAAATCATGAACTCTTCTTTTTTTCCTAATCGCTATATCAATCCGCTCACAGTCTTCGGCATAAACCGTCTTTTCAACACGGAATCCAACAAAGACCTTCTCATCGACTTCCTCAACGCCATCATCGGTTTGTCGGAAGAAAACCGTATCTGTGAAGTGCAGTTCCTCAAACCTGAACAGTTGGACAAGATGAATATAAACAGAAATGCCGTATTCGACGCCTATTGCAAGACAGAACTTGGCCAATACTCCTTGTGGAGATGCGGAACGACCCTTCCATTTTCTTCTGGGATAAAGACATTTTCTATTCAGCCTTTCCGATTCACGACCAGATTTTGGCAGGAAAAAAGTGGAATTTCAAGCTGGATGCCGTCTATGCCATCAGCCTGCTTTATTTCTCTTTCCCGGATGGACAAGTGGACAAGGGAAACTATCTGCACAAGATGCCTCTTAAGGATATAGAGGCGCAATCCGTCAATGTCAAGTTGACATTCGTCTTTGTGGAGCTTTCGAAATTCGAGAAGAAAAAGAAAGAATTGGTGACACAACTTGACAAATGGCTCTATGCTCTCAATAACCTAAGCACATTAAAGAAACAGCCGACTGAATTGTCAGGCAACATCTTGGATAAGCTGTTTCAAGTAGCTGATACGCAAAAATTTACGCCTGATGAGAATCAAGCCTATTCATTTAGTGAGAAATATTTTCTGGACTATGTGAACAGCATCCTCACGGCGGCAGCGGAAGGAAGGGAATTCAGGAAACGTCTGAAGCATGATCCAAGCTATGCGGAAGGCTATGACAAAGGATATGACCATGGCTTGAATGAAGGCCTTATGAAGGGGTTTAATCAAGGTGAATCAATCACGCGTTCAATATTCATTAAGTCCATGCAAGAACAAGGGTTTTCGGAGGAAACAATAGCCATGGTCATGCAGGCGCCAATGAAAAAGGATGACATAGGAAACAATACCATAACCATATAAAGCCAATTGTCCGTTTCTCTGCCATATCCATTTCTGTAAAACGGCATTATATTATCACCATACAATAATGAAATGTTTTCTTTTGGAGTCGTCCAAAAAGGATGGATTTTTGAACAGAAGGAACAGAAGGAATATGCGATTCAATTGGCTTTGGATAGGGGTTATTTGCATGGAAATCAATTCATTGGCACAGGCAACCGTTGATTTGCCAAAAAGTACGGAGCATCTTCTTATTGAAATGGCCCCCATGCGGGACGGCGTCAAGTTGTTCACAACCATAGAAATACCGCAAAAAGACAAAAAATATCCGGTCCTGCTTCTACGTAATCTATATCGCAAGCGGACGGAACAAATCACTGAATCACAAGATATTGCAGGAAGAAAATTCATCGCCATCCATCAGGATGTGCGCGGTTCGGGCCGTTCGGAAGGCGTCTGGCATGCGTTCCTCCAGGAGCGGAACGACGGCGAAGACTGCCTTGAATGGATCGCCAAACAACCATGGTGCGACGGACGGATTTTCATGCACGGCGCCTCCTATTGCGGATCCACGCAGTTTCTGGCCGCCGCCTGCGGTCATCCCGCCTTGAAGGCGATTGCACCAGAAGTTGTTGCGTTTGATTATTTTACGCCGATGATACAACGGGAAGGCGTGCCAACGCTAGCTCTTTTCAACTGGGCCTGCGCATGCACGTACAACAATCTCGGCATGACAGAGGATAATCCGCGCCCTAAATACGACGACACCCACGTCGCATGGCAAGAACGCGATATCATCGCTCTTGGGCGACCTGTCCATTTCTGGCGGCAAATGACGAATCCCCAGGCATTTGAGAATTATTTTAAAGGCATGGACGCCAATGAATTCGTCTCCAAAATCCAATCTCCGGCCTATCTGCTGAGCGGCTGGTATGACATTGACGCATCGGCGGAACTGATGGTGTTCACGGCGCTTCAGGAACGTGGAGGCAACGAACGTGTCCGAAAATTCACACATTGCATCATGGGCCCCTACACGCATGGCGGCGTGGTGAATTTTCCAGGCATGACGGAAACGCAGGAAAACCGCAACAAGTTGCGCAACAAACAATACCAGTTTTTCCTGAATCTCCTGAAAGATGAAAACAGTGATCCGCTTCCAGACATGAAACCAGTCACCTATTATGTCATGGGTGCCAACGAATGGCGCGGCGCGGAGACATGGCCGCCGCAAGGAACAACATTCACCCCCTATTATCTTGGAGGAGGTTCAGCCAATACATCCAACGGAAACGGATATTTGAAAACAACCGCAAGTGCTTCGCCTGACGATGTCTTCATCAGCGATCCCATGAATCCCGTGCCGACCGTCGGCGGACGATGGGACTCCGAATCGCAGGAGCAGACTGGGCCATTGGGCAGTCGAAAAGACGTTTTGTTTTATCGTTCCGATGAGTTGACGGAACCGCTGGAAATCGCAGGCCCCGTGAAGGCGCGTCTCTTCATCAGCTGCTCAACGCCTGAAACGGACATCGCCGTAAAAGTCGCGGATGTGTTTCCAGACGGCAAGGCGTATAATATCGTCAACGGCATCAGGCGGTCAAGCTTCCGCCCGCCTTACAAAAATCTAGAGCCGATGAAGCCTGGCAACGTCTATGAATTGGAATTCGAATTGCAGAGTACGGCCCATCGTTTCCTCCCCGGCCATCGCGTGATGGTCATCATCGCAGGGCAGGACTACGGGTATTTCACTTTCAACCGCAATACAGGCAAGGATGAGTCTTTGGACGCGGAATGCAGCCAAGCTGAAATCCATGTCATTCATAATGAACAACATCCGTCCGCCATCATCCTGCCTGTATCGCCGAAATAAGGTGGCGCGTTGCGTCCCGCCTGCGCCGTTGGCGCCTCCTTCCCCGCAGGCGAGACGCATGCGGGACCTCCCACACCAACGGCGAGGACGCTGTCGTTACTTACTTCCCTTCGGACTGCGCACGGATGGCGGCGCGGCGGATCTTGCCGTTCACCGTCTTGGGCAGTTCGCTCACGAACTCAATGACACGCGGATACTTGTACGGTGCCGTATGTGTCTTCACATACTCCTTGATTTCGTCTTTTAATGCTTCGGACGGTTCTTTCCCCTTGACGAGCACGATAGTCGCCTTGACGACTTTTCCGCGCACGGGATCAGGCACGCCCGTCACGGCACATTCCAAGATGTACGGCAGCTCCATCAGCACGCTTTCGACTTCAAACGGACCGACGCGGTATCCAGACGTCTTGATGATATCATCGGCACGGCCTTCATACCAGAAATAGCCATCTTCGTCCTGCCACGCCTGGTCTCCCGTATGGTAGAAACCGTCATGCCAAGCGGCATTCGTATCTTCAGGCGATTTCATATAGCTGAGGAAGAGTCCGCATGGCGGATTCGAACGCTCCGCCTTGATGCAGATCTCGCCAGTTTCACCGGAGGCGACAGGCTTTCCATCCGCATCCAGCAGATGCACGTCATACTGCGGATTGGCCTTTCCCATGGAGCCTGGACGCGGCTTCATGTAGGAGAATGTTCCGATGGTGAGCGTAGTTTCCGTCTGGCCGAAGCCTTCGA
>JAGCSE010000268.1 GCA_017964325.1 Victivallales bacterium
CAACCACGGTGATTTCCACGAAGACTGCTGCAATATCATCCGCAAGGATTTGACATCGCTTCTAGAACCACGCTACTTGGAAGTGATGGGAATCTTCACACCCCGCGGTGGCATATCCATCTATCCGTTCGCAAATTACGCCAAGCTCGGCAGCGGTTATGAAGACTATGCGAAGAAGCGCCTCTTCGCCGCCGTTGACCGCCGTGAATGGAAATGACACGATGAGCAGAAAAGCCCTCGTTTTGTCAAGTGGTGGCATCGATTCCACAACCTGCCTGGCGCTGGCGGTTGCGGAACTCGGTACAGAAAACGTCGCCACTGTTTCGATTTACTATGGTCAGAAACATCGCGTGGAACTCCATGCGGCCCAGGCAATTGCAAAGTATTATGGAATCCCCCAGTATGAGTTCGACCTCTCGGAGATTCTGCGATTTTCCAACTGCGCCCTACTGGACGGCTCCACGCAGGAAATCAGCCATTCGGCATATAGCGAACAAATAGCTGAAAACGGATGCAAAATCGCCACTTACGTCCCATTCCGCAACGGTCTAATGCTTTCCGCCGCCGCCAGCCTCGCCCAAAGCCTTTTCGATACGGATGTCTGCGACCTCTATCTCGGGGCCCATGCGGACGATGCCGCCGGCAACGCTTACGCCGATTGCAGCGTCCCCTTTTTGGATCACATCGGGCAAGCAATTGCCATCGGGACATACGACCATGTGCGGCTAGTCGCTCCATTCGCACGCCACAACAAGGCTTCGGTTGTCGCCAAGGGGCTGGAACTCAATGCTCCGTATCACTTGACATGGAGCTGCTATGAAGGCGGCGAAACTCCTTGCGGTGTCTGCGCCACCTGCCGCGACCGTGCAGCCGCATTCGCCGCAAACGGTGTTCCAGACCCTGCCCTGTGTTGTCAACAGGAGGCATCCCATGCGAAAGACAAATGAAAATCTCATTCTCCTAAATACGCTTTTCACAACGGCATTGATTATCTCCAACGTAGTGACGGCGAAACTTTTCCACACAGGAATCACTCTGTTCGGTACAGAACTTGTCCTGCCTGGCGCGGCGGTCTGCTATGCCTGCACATTCCTGTTCACGGATGTCATCGGCGAAATCTGGGGACGCGCAGAAGCCTCTAAGAGCATCATCTATGGCTTTGCCTCGCAGCTCTTTGCATCCATGCTCATCCTGTTTACAGAAAACCTGCCCGCACAAGACCCCGCCATGCAGGAAGCATATTCGAAACTGCTCGGACAAAATCTGCTTTTTGTCATCGCCAGTCTCATTGCCTATTTTGCATCGCAATTATGGGATGTCTGGTTCTTCCATAAAATCCGCGACTGGTATCTCCAAACACATCGCGGCACAACGGCTGCCAGATGGCTTTGGAACAATGCCAGCACGACAACAAGTCAAATCATCGACACCATTCTCTTCATCGGCATTGTTTTCGGCATCGGCTTCCATTGGCTCTGGACGCCTCAAATGTGGCCCGCGCTCGCCGCCACCATCGTTGGACAATATGTATTCAAATTTCTGCTTGCCATTCTTGACACACCATTCTTCTATCTTCTTACACGTTCCCATGAAAAAACTTCATCTACTATGGTATAAAATACTTGCAGAAACTTACCTATAATCTTTTCTTTCCATTGGGAAATCGGCAGACAATGGAAAATGTCATTTGAGTTGATTTCCGATGAATAACGGATATATTTGCAAGAGACAGTGATTACGATACCTGCGCTCGCAACATCGCCAAGAAATTGGCAAAAGTTTCTTAAGCATAAAACAAGTCATTGGCAATAAAGGTAATGAATAAGATGGAACGCATTGACCGAAATTATGTATTGAAATTGATGAACGCTGTCAGTGACGAAAACGACAGCGCGCTTCCGTCGTTTTCATACGGTGGAAATGATTTTTCCACAGAAACATGGCATCAAGAGGTTGAAACGCTTCCGTCATTGAAACGTGGGCAGGAATATGTGAAAGTCACGTTTGTCTCGCCGGACAAAAAACTAGCGTTGGAATTGTCGCTAAAGATTACTCCGAAATATGGTTTTGTGGAATATACGCCAGTTCTGAAAAGCCTGCTCAAAAAAGGCACTACTGGTGTCATAAAGGATTTTAAGTCATTGTCGTTTCGCTATGTAGGCTATAACAAAGGAATCAGTCGATTGACTACATTCCAACGGCAACTGGCGTATGTACGCGTCCGCCGCCAGTATGGTTCGCAGTGCTCATTGCTCGATTTTGTTCCGGATGATGTGACATTAGCGCCTGTCCCGCATCATGATACGTGTGTCATGGAGCAGATGCAGGGGCGTAGTTCGAATGACTGGCTGCCGTTTTTCGGCATTGATGTCAGCGACACGATTCATTTCAACGTGGCCGTCGGCTGGTCGGGAGCCTGGAAAGCTGTTGTCAAGACGGAGAAAGGCGTCATGTCGTTTGACGTGGGCCTCAAGGAGACGGAATTTGCCTTGCAGGCCGGCGAATTATATGAGTTGCCGACGGTGGCCGTGCAGTTCGCCGAAGGAGACGATTTGGACAAAATCCAGAACATGTTCCGCCGCTACACTTTGGAATACCAAGTTCCACGGGATGCGCATGGTCGGATCATCCTGCCGCCGATTCCGATGATGTTCAGTGGAACCGTCCCGTCGGACGCATTGCAAGCCTATGCGAAGCGTTTTCATAAAAGCGGCATTCCGTTGGAAGTCTTCTGGCTGGATGCGGGCTGGTATGGACTGGACCGCCCTGTCGCGTGGGAGCTTCATGAAAGCGACTGGTATCCCAACGCCGGTAATTGGCGCGTCAATCAAGTGATCCATCCAGGCGGTTTGAAGCCAGTCGCCGACGCCGTCCACAAGGCGGGCATGAAAATGTTGCTGTGGGTTGAAATGGAACGCGCTGTGAAGAAATCACCCGTCGTTCAGGAGCATCCGGAATGGTTCATCGAAGCGGGCGGAGACAATTGCATGTTGGATCTTGGCAAGAAAGAAGCCTGCGACTATGCCATCGAAACCATCAGCGGACTGCTCAAAAATGAACACATCGACTGCTATCGGGAGGATTTCAATTTCGATACGATTCCATTCTGGAACGAACAGGACAAAACCATGCATACGAAGGGGTTGGCAGAAATCCGCTTCATCAATGGCTTCTACCGCTTCTGGCGGACGTTGCGGAAAAACTTCCCGAATCTGCTCATCGACAACTGCGCGTCTGGTGGCCGTCGCATCGACTGGATGACGATTTCGCTTTCCATTCCGATGTGGCGTTCCGATTTCTCCTGCCAAGTGTCTCCTCACAACGCGGAGGCGAACCAAATCGCCGTGGCGTATCTTTCTAGATGGCTGCCGTTCCATGCAAGTGGCCACATGCTGAAACCTGCCACAGTCTATGATTATGCCAGCGCCTGCGTGCCGACGACGATTTTCAACAACTGCGACCGTAACTGGTTCCGTCCTGAACAGGATGACGCGGAGACGCGTAAACTTCTGAAGGATGTGAAGCTGCGGGCCGCGTTGAGCCGTCGGATACGGGAGTGTTGCCTGAAGGATTTCCATCTGCTGACGAAATCACCGGAAATCATGTCGAACATGGTCGCCGTGCAGTTCAATGACGAAAAACACGGTGTGATTGTCGCCTGCCGCCGCCCCGAAACGCGGCAAAAAGAATTGACGGTCATGGTTCACGACATTCAATTGGACGGCGTCTATGAATTGGAAAATGCTTTGACTGGCGAGAAACGACAGATTTCCGGCGCGGCCATGCGGATTTTGTCCATCTGTCTGGAACGTCCGCGAAGCGCCGCTATTTTGTTCTATCGTTTGTTGAAGGAATGATGAGCTGTTTGACAGGCGTTATTTCACCAATCCTGCAAGCCATGTGACCATGCCGTGCGGGAAGAGCACGAGCATGAGGACGCAGAAGATGTAGGCGGGCAGGAAGAGCATGCAGCATTTGAAGACCTGCGCCGCGCTGGAGTCTTTGCTGATTCCCGCGACGATGAAGCAGGAAACGCCGACGGGCGGCGTCACCGCGCCAAGCGTCGTGACGAGGCAGACGACTTGTCCGAACCACACGGGATCGTATCCAAGATGCGTGATGAGCGGCTGGAACAGCGGCAGGGA
>JAGCSE010000269.1 GCA_017964325.1 Victivallales bacterium
AATGACCTCCCTTACGAAGACCGAGTACGCATCAATCTCTACTACATCCGCAACTGGTCAATCTGGCTCGACTACTACATCCTCCTTAAAACGCCCCACGAAATCTTCTCCCCACATGGGCAATGATTAATGACTAATGATTAACCAGCCCCGAAGGGATCCGATGTGAACCCCCACAAGGCGAAGCCTGGAGATATGGTGTCCTCCTGTCGGAAACCTTCGAAAATGCTTAATGATAACAGGATACACATTCAGTCATCATTTGCGCGAATGTGCAAACACCATAGTCGCCGCACATGAGGGTGTGATAACAGCTGCGTAACACGCGACTGAAACGTAAACCATGATATGGATGAAAAATGGTAAACGCCTGTAAAGCACACCCCGTCTTTGGAAATGCACTCAATTCATAATTTCTTGTCAAGGAATAAGTTCTATCTTACGGATAAGAATTTCGCCCTGCCCACTACCTTCATTCGCCGTGCCATGGCAACCGATCGACATGGATGTAACTGCCCCGACATCAAATTTCGTATTGCCGTCTTTTTTCTTCGCCCAGCCAGCCATCTTGAAATCCTTGAATTTCAAATCAATAGTACGCCATTCATTCGCTTCAGTTGGCGACGGTGCCACGAACTGGCCACCACCTTCCGCCATTGTCACCAAAAGGCCATTGATTGGCTTTGGAATCATCGCCTTGTATGTTAGCCGAATGCCCGAATAAGCCGCGTAGTCCAATTCAGGCAGCTGGAAGGCAGGCGTGAAATACATGTGCCTCCCCAACGGAAACATAAACGTCTCTTTCAGAACACGCTCACCATCAATCTCCACGTCTTCAATTGAATATTTGACGGCTTTGTCCGCCGAACGGGAGAGCATCTTCGCCAATGGCAGACTGATATTTAGAGGTCGCGTGGGAACAAGTCTCTCGTTCGTCATAGCCATCTTATGGTAAACTAACGTCCCTTCCCCTGCGCCTTCCACAACCATACCGATATATATTTCCGCAATTGCCGCCCAATCTAATCGTTTGCTATCGTTATGGCTAAACGCCGTTTGTCGTATATTTTCAAGATTAAGACGGACTGTCTGCGACTGCCCGTCCAATTGGAACGGCATACCAACACGGCACCAGCTGCCGCCGTTCGCCTCCACGAACATCACGCATGGACGAGCCGTCTGCCCCGCCGCCAATTTTGCTGTAATCGTCAAATCCAACGCACGATATTCTTCCAAACGTGTTGATGATAAGATTCTTAAAGCAATCATGCGTCGTTCTGCACCATCCTTCTGAAAACTAACATCAAAGCCGCCCTCCCCATGCAGAAGCTTTCCCATGAAACCACCCGTCGCCGCCAGTTCAGGCGATTGTTTCACAATAGTCCCCAATTTCGCACCGTCAAAAAACACAAGTTCACCGAATGCAACCATCTGGATACCAAGCAACAACAATATATACAATTTCGTCATCTTCTTTCCTCCGAAATTTTATGCAAGCTATCATCTTTCAGGACCGCTGAACAACTGCGTCAAACCAAACTTTATCCGCCATTTCATTGTTTCATCAACCTCTGCCTGGAAAGCCCATGTCAACGGACTCAAAGCCATCGACAAGATGTTGACTTCCTGCAACGGCACGCCGCTTATCTGGAATTTGAACTTGTTGCTTTCAAGCCCGACTTCACCTTTGCCGCGCAAAGCCATGATGGTTCCATCTGTATATAACTGCGGAACTATCAAGCGGTTCCCATGAAATTCAACATCCGCATCCAACTGCGTGATGTTACCAAGAGCAGCCTTGGACTTCTTGCCTCCAGGCAACATTTCACCCAACTGTGCCAATAAAGGAATATCTTTCCACATATCCGCCTCACGAAGGGCGACATGGCCGTCGCCTTCAATATTAATCGGACGCCCTCCCCAGCCAAGCAGAAAATGACCATGGCATTCACCAAAAATCCGCCCAGGTTTCACCTTTTCCTCTTTCTTCATATCTTCTTCATCTTTTTTCTTTTTCAAAAACATTTTGTACGTTTTGGCAAACGACATATCATCAACTAAAACCAAAAACTCTCCGCGATTGTTGTCAAGTTCATAAACGCCGCTTGTACGCAAATTTCCATCAAGAAATGTCGATTTCGTAACTTTCCATGCTATACTGTCCGCAGAATACGACCACGTGGAATCAATGCCATATAATTCATAGTCTTCATTGGCTATTTTCTTTTCACTCCATGTCAATTTCGGGCAATTCAGACTGCCTTTGACCGAAATGCGAGGATCGCCAGTTAGAAACATTTCACCTTCAAGACTTAAATGGGATTTGTCATCAAATGTAATGTCCGCAAGCTGTGTATTAAATTCTGGTTTCACAGTTGTCAACAATTTCTTCGGATTCAGGTAGCCCTCATCTCCGTCAATCTTGAATGTACAATGCGGCACACCATCAAACGTCACTCCTATTTCGCCATAAACATCGCCTCCGGGTGTCTTTAGAATAATCGGCTTAACAGATAGCGACGATGGCAAATCCAACGAGACAATGAGATTCAATTCATCAACCTTATAATCATTATAACTGACATTTTGCGCATTGATATGAGCAGTCAGCATCAACGACCATGGTGAACCATCCTTATAAATTAAAGAAGGCATCCGAATGATCGGCTTCTTTTTATCATCCCATTTGACTTTACTCCAAATTTCATGGTAAACCGTCTTCGCCTTCATGTTTGGGATGAAAGCCTCCGCAACAGCGGGATTTCCTTTTAATTCCAAGTTCCTTAAGGAAAACTCAAAAGGAGAAAACAACACATCAAGATCCAAATTGATTCTGTCGTTATCTTGCGTCAACGCATCAATATTTGCCGTCAATGACAACGACCATGGCGAACCATCCTTGAAAATTAAAGATGGCATTCTAACTTTCGGTTTCTTCTCCTTATTCCATTTTACATCGCTCCATATCTTCTTGTAAATTGAATTTGCTTCGCTGTCCAAGATGAACGCCTCCGCCAATCCAGGATTGCCTTCCAACTCCAAATCCTTGATCGAGAACTCCACAGGTGAATACTGGACACGTATGTCCAATCTCAAATGCTCCTCTTCCTGCGTAATCGCCGTGATATTGTTTATATTTACCTCCGTCGAGTTTACTTTCACATCACAGCCTATCTCCTTCGCCTTAAACATCCCAAAGTGACTGTCATATCCCTTCACACTCGCAAACATCTCACATTTATCGATGTCAGACAGGGAATTTTCAGGCACATGCAACTTAAATTCCACTGGCTTGTCCGATGTTCCTAGCAATTCGAAAACATCAGATATACTGAGATTCAGCCTTTTGCAATAGCTCTCATATAGCCAGTCAGGATGACAAATTCCAGAACAAGAGGGAAGACTAATCAATTGCTTATCAAGCTTATATAAAACATTTCCCTCACTGAACAGTCCTAATTTCTGTTCACTTTTCATATCAGTATGAACCAATATACTGTTTGTAAATTTCGTTTCAAAGACTTTTTTGTCCAATCCATCCGCCACATCGCAGGAAACATTTAAACTGATGGAATTCTCCCATCCCTGAGAACCACTATTTCCCATTGAATCTCCAGTGACGTTTTCTGACTCCAACCGACGATATATCTGCCGTAGAAAACCAAAGTTATTGCTTTCCAATAGATTATCTAATTTCATCGTGTGCCAATCCTGTGGCGATGAATTCAAAGTGACTTTAACTACCGCTTTCCCTTTGTCTAACTCAAACGCACCTTCCAATTGACAATTCTGTGTCATAAAATGCAAATCATGGTCTTCTAGCTTGACAGTCAATTTCATCTTGCGCCAATCAAACGGCGATGGTTCCAATATTATGTCAATATCTGCTGGAGTATTGCCGTCTTCAAGGATTGTTTCTGGCAGACGAACATCGTACTTTTTCAGCCGTTCACCCCAAACAAGATTCGCATGGATGTTTCCATCCACCTGCATCTTGTTCAAATCCAATGATATCCGGCCATTATTCAATTGCTCTTTCCTTTCATTTGATAAAACAAATGATATATGGTCCAAAGATACGATCTTGTCTTTGTACGTCAAATTGAAACCTCCGCTCTCAATATCCATGCCGAAACACTCGAAGGAAGACGACAATTCAATTATCATCTTCGGCTCCATCTTGGAAATATCCATTTCGCATTTTGGTAGTTCACCGACAAAACTCAATGCGGGAATACGCACACGATGCGTCAACCAGTCCTTCGTATCAACTCCCGCCAACCTGCATATTGTCGCAGGAGTCACAAAACCTTTAATCTGCTTCACCTCAAATTCAGGAGTAATCTTGTTTTCATCGTCCTTTGTTTTATTATTTTCCGTCTCATTTTCATTTTTTAGATAGATTTTACCATTGCCAGAAATTGTTTCAGAATGATTTAAAACAATATCCATATCATCAAAACTGATTTCCTGCATATTGCCGATACAATGCCCCTGGCACTTGGAAATCAATACACCATTGACAAGCCAGTTAGAAAGGTTGAAATGACTGTTGATGCTTTCCAAATACAACTCACCCCTGTAATCAAGCCCAAATGATATATTAATCGATGAATCATCGTTTAATCGTTTAAAACCATGTATTATATCACTGATTTTCTCAAGTTGAGCCAACAATTCAGGATCAGGCTTAACAGGACCGTCATCTCCCTTGTACTCTGACAGAAATTTACGTGCATTGGTGAAAACACCGTCCACCTCAAGTTTGATGCCCAAGCTATCACCTTTCACATTCAATTGCAACTTGTCATCGTCTGTAAATTCCAACGCTCCTTCTCTGACGTTGCATGACAGGAGTGACTCGTCCACTCGTCCGCTTTTCTTCAAATCCAACGTCACGCTTAACACCTTGGCGGACTTCGGAATCCATCCCTGTTTGTTGAATATTTTCAACCAATTCATCCGTGCACTGGCAAGACGTGCATGGACGGCCAGCGGCCCCGCCTTCGTATCCATGTCTATTTTGACATTGTGAAGCTCAATGCCTTTGAACACCCCTAAATGTATGGACTTGCACTGCATACGCATCCCGTCTTGAGGATGCAGGAATCTGTCAAGCACTTTACCGGAAATGCCTTGGGACTCCAGCAGATAATCCGTCAACAACAATAAAAAGACTATTGCCAGACCGACACGCCCGAACATCAAACAGAAGATGAACCGTATGACACACCAAATGCCTCTCAATAAACGCAAAAAGACAGAAGCTGATGATTTTGAAACAACAACCTCTGCCTCGCCATTTGTCATCGTTGCGCCTCTAGGTTAATTGATTAATATACTTGACGACAATACATTGGAACCATTGAGCCGCAGCCAGGAAACGTCAGGCCCGCGCATTCGAAGCCTGTGCCGCCTTCCGCCCTGCAATCCCCTTCACAATCCAAACCAACACGCCCAACGTCAAAAACGCGCCAGGCGCGCTCTTCAAAATTAGAGCGGGACGGAATGTAGCGGGAGACCATTTCCAGCCAAGCAACGTGCCTCCGCCAAAACCTTCGCGGACAAGAGACACGCACAGAAGAACCAGTGCATAACCAAAAGCATTCGCCAGACCATCCACAAACGCCGCCAACGGCTTATGACGCAATGAATACCCTTCGCAACGACCAAGCACAATACAATTTGTAATGATCAAACTGATGTAGGAACCAAGAGCACGGCTTATATCATATTGGAATGCTTTGAGATAGAGATGAATGAATATGACGAACACGGAAATGACCAGCATCTGAACCATCAAGCGTACACGATGCGGAATCGTGTCCCGCATCAAAGATACGAAAAGGCAACTGAAACCTGTCACAAGCATCAGTGAAAATCCCATCACCAAAGTCGTGCTCACCAATCCCGTCACCGCCAACGCCGAGCAAATGCCAAGCGTCTGCACAAGAATCGGATTGTTCGTCGCCACACCGGATTTCGTCAGACTAGACAGACTGTCGTCGTTTCCAGCTCCACCGTTCGCCATATTATCGCCTTTTTATAAATAAATATATATAGAGAGTCGTTTTGTTTCTTATAATTTATACCCTATTTATATTATTTCCAAAAATCAGACGCTTTTTTCTCATGACAACTGACTAGCCAAACCATCTCCAAAGACAATTTTCTTCCAAACTTTCGCATAAATAACAGTATTTTTTACTTGACATTCATCATTTTTACACTAAATTTTGTCAGTATCTTGATTAATTTATGAAAATTCTGTGACAGGAGACATCCAATCATGCCATTCGATCAGGGAAACATCACCTTTAGAATTTGCCGCCTCCCGCAGTCCATGCCGGAAGACGCCATAGAAAAATTCGCCGCATTCGTCGCGCCGCCGCTTGACGTCATACAGGACGAGCCCGTCTGGGGATGGATATCACCACGCCATCTGCTGGATACGCGCATAGATGAGACAACCATCAAATTCGCAGGGCATTACCACCTCTGTCTCCGCCAGGCGGAACGCAAAATCCCCGCCTCCCTCCTTACCGCCGAATGCCGAATGGTCGAATTGACGCGCATGGCGGAAAAAGACGTGGACCATCTGAACAAGAAAGAGCGCAAAACCATCAAGGAAGATGTCAAACAACGTCTCCTCCCACAGATGCCTCCCCAGCTCTCTGGCATCTATTTTGCCATAGATAATTCGGAAGACCTGCTTTATACAACGGCAACCTCCCAGCATCAACTGGACCTTTTCCTTAGCTTCTTCTCCAAGACCTTCGGCTTCGAACCAATCCCTCTCACGCCAGATCTCGCTGCCGCTGAACTGTTTGAGCTCGATCCAGCCGCCGTTCCTTCTTTCTCAATCTCCCCAGACGTAAAGTCAGACGAAAGCAACGGCACTCTCGGCAGGAATTTCCTCACATGGCTATGGCAGTATCAGGAAGAACACGACGGGAAGCTCCCCCCTTCCAAACTCGGCGACTTCTCATTCCTGCTGGACGGCCCGCTAGCATTCGTCGCAGAAGGTGCCGGTGCTTTTGAAACATCTGTCAAAAAAGGACTTCCGACCATCTCTGCCGAGGCCAAGGCAGCCCTTACCACTGGCAAAAAACTAAAAAGCGCCAAAATCATCATCGCACGTTCCGAAGGCGATGAATGGTCGTTCACACTCGATGCGGATGAATTCATCTTCCGTGGCATGAAACTCCCTGAAGGAGAAGCACTTGACCCAATCTCTATCTTCGAGGAGCGCATGACCAACATCTTCATCGTGCAAAGCGTCTTCTTCGGCCTCTACCAAAAATTCCTCGCGGAAATGACCGACGAGACAAAAGCACAGGAATACCAGAAGAAAGCCCGCGAATGGGTCAAAAACAGGGAGGCGAAATGATCGTCGGAACAGGCATCGACATTATAGAATGTGACCGCCTGCAACAGTCTCTGGACAAATTCGGACAGTCTTTCATCGACTATTTCTGCACAGAGTCCGAACAGGCCGCAGCTCCCGCCAACCCACGTGTGCGACTCATCTATTTTGCCGCTCGCTGGGCGGCAAAAGAAGCTTGTTCCAAGGCACTTGGAACAGGCTTCGGAGCCAAATGCGGCTGGAAGGACATCCAAATAGAAAAACTCCCATCAGGCCAGCCTTTCATCACACTGTCAGGCGATGCCAAGGCAACCGCCGAACGTCTCGGAATCACGCATTTACACCTTTCCATCTCGCATGAACGACATTACGCCACAGCCGTCGTCATCGCGGAAAAAAACTCTTGACACCATGAACATACGCATTATCTGCATCGGAGATGAGCTCCTTTCTGGAGACACAATCAACACAAATCTTGCCTTCATCGGTGAAGAACTCGCAAACCATGGACTGGAAATTTCCGCGGAAAGCTGCGTTCCCGACGACATGGCGGCCATCCACTCGGCCATCCATCAGGCGGACGGAGCGGACGTACTGATTTTCATCGGTGGTCTTGGTCCAACAACGGACGACTTGACAAGAAATGCCGTCGCCACCTATCTTGGCCTACCAATCCACGGCGATCCGGCTCTCCGCCGCCATATCATCGATTATCTAGGAGAACGTGGGAAGCAAATTCCTGACAGTTATCTTGATATCCAATCACAAGTAATTGACAGGGCTGAACTTCTGCCTAACAACAACGGCACCGCGCCAGGCCAATTGCTCCGTCGCGACAACGCCTTGTGGGCCATGCTGCCAGGGCCGCCGCGCGAAATCAAACCAATGTTCCGCGATTTCCTGCTGCCACAAATTCTCGCAAAATGCGACACTCTCCGCGAAACGCTAACCGTTCGCGTCTGCGCCCTTCTGGAATCACAAGTAGAATCAAAGGCCCGCCGCGCCATTCAGGACATCCCGAATCTGCATTTCGCCATTTGCATCAAGAATGACTGCATCATGATCCGCCTCAGCAAATCCGTCAACACGGATACAGATACGCTACCTCTTGCAAAACAACGTCTTGTCAAAGAATTCGGACATTATTTGCTTCCTGATGAATGCCAGACAACAGCCCATTATCTCGGACTTCTGCTGAAAGAAAGACATCTCATGATGGCGACAGCCGAATCCTGCACAGGCGGTGGTATCGCAGCCGCCATGACGGACACCGCTGGTTCTTCCGAATGGATCGTCGGAGGCGTCGTCACATACGCCAACGAATGGAAAATGAACGTCCTCGGCGTCCGTGAAGAAACGCTCAAACAACATGGTGCCGTCAGCGAAGCAACCGTCCATCAAATGCTTGACGGACTTCAAAAACGCTTCGACGTACAAGCCGCCGTTGCCGTCAGCGGCATCGCAGGACCTGGCGGCGGTACACCTGAAAAGCCAGTCGGCACAGTCGTCATTGGCGCATATGCGCCACATTGGCGTTGTGTCAAGACATTCCATTTCAACGGACTGCGTGACACAGTCCGTCGTCGCACCATCAACGCCGCCATCAATCTGCTCATTACAGGACTTTTGGATACATCATCACTATAGTCCCAATTCAATTAACACCTCAGCCTTCATTAATATAAAACCCTCTAACAAAAAGGAAATGCACATGGCCAGAGAATCTGCTGCATCTGCAAACGCCGCCGACGCCAAAGAGAAAAACCTAAAACTGGCGCTGGGACAAATCGAAAAGGAATTCGGAAAAGGTTCCATCATGAGATTGGGTGACCAGTCACACATCGAAATTCCTGTCATTCCGTCAGGAGCCATGGCCCTCGACATCGCCATGGGCATCGGTGGCTTCCCGCGTGGACGAGTCATCGAAATCTACGGCCCCGAATCCTCCGGCAAGACCACCGTCTGCCTCCATGTAGTCGCCAATGCACAGAAGGCCGGCGGCACGTGCGCGTTCATTGACACGGAACACGCGCTCGACCCCAAATACGCCAAAATCATCGGCGTCGATACCGACAATTTGATTGTCTCCCAGCCAGACTGCGGCGAAGATGCACTCAACATCGCCGACACACTCGTCCATTCCAATGCTATTGACGTTCTCGTCATCGACTCCGTCGCCGCCTTGGTTCCACGTGCGGAAATCGAAGGCCAGATGGGCGACAGCCATGTCGGCCTCCAGGCCCGCCTGATGTCGCAGGCCCTCCGGAAATTGACGGCCATCATAGCCAAATCCAACACGTGCGTCATTTTCACCAACCAAATCCGTGAAAAAATCGGCGTGATGTTCGGCAATCCTGAAACCACCACAGGCGGCCGCGCCCTAAAATTCTATGCCTCCATTCGCCTTGACATCCGCCGCATCTCCACCATCAAAAGCCCTGACAACCAGCCGCAAGGCTCACGTGTCAAAGTCAAAGTCGTCAAAAACAAACTCGCGCCACCCTTCCAGGAATGCGAATTCGACATCATGTATTCCGAAGGCATTTCACGCGCAGGCTCCATTCTTGACGTAGCTCTTGACATGAAGCTTCTGGAAAAACGTGGTTCATGGTTCGCCATGGATGACATGCAAATCGCACAAGGCCGCGAACAAACCAAAAAAGCCATTGAACAGGATCCCGCCCTCGAAGCTAAACTGCTTGCCAAAATCCATGAGAAAATGGCCGCCAACAAAGGCATCCCATTGCAACCTGTGAATGACGAGGAACTCAACGAAGACGACACAGTAGAGCTTACGGAAGATGTCCAATAAAATCTCCAGTATTCATCAAAGTGTCGTAATCCACTGAAAAAACACAAATGTCGCCTATCCAAGGCGACATTTGTGGCATCCGCTCAATGAGTGTCGAAAAGATGATTCATGTCCTCCCCAAGACGACTATACATCTTGAGGAGGCTTGACCTCCATGGAGGCCATTGTGAATCATGATGAATCAAGATAAGTTAAACTTTTTACTTATCTGATTCATGAGAGACGAGTTTCTTCAGCATCAGACAAGCCAAGGCATTCAAACTACTCCATATATGTTCACGATATTCCGGATATCCAGAACATAACAGATAGGTCATCTTCACCTTCTCCAACGCATCGTTTATCCGTGATGATTGTCCCCTGCAAACTAAATAACGCGAATCCCCCTGCCCTTGGCTCTTCAACAAGATATGATTCACATCGTCATTGAGAAATTCTTCAATTGCAATACGGTAGCGAATATTACAATTGATTGTCTTACCCATTTCCCATTTTCTGAGCGTTGACCAATTAGCGCCGATTATCTCTGCCAGGCTGTTGTACGACAAG
Organism: Victivallales bacterium; assembly: GCA_017964325.1. The sequence continues at coordinate 10,728 of JAGCSE010000269.1, forward strand.
CCCAACATTTGACGCTTCTCCTTGAAGATTTTTCTGATTTCTGGCGTGAACACACAGTTAAATCTAATATAACCATCTGTTGCATCCAAACCCTCAATAATTCTCTTGCTTCTTTCACCCTTTCTTTGTTTCATTGGAACTCCTTTTCTTTGATGGTTTATCATTTCAATTTTGATGCATCTGCATCAAACCATATTGATAAACTATACACAGAAATGAAAGTTGCAATTAATTTTCATCAAGTATCTTATAAAATACAAACAAATCATCAAAAATCATAATATTTTTATAAAATCATGATAATTTCATACCTAAAATCATAACATATTCACATATTAATTTACAGTAATATTATGATTCAGCATGAAATATGTTCATTTTTAAGATGTTATAAAAATCAATTAGTTTTTAAAATCATAATTTTATTATGATTTTCATGAAACTGTCATAATTTTAATGTCTCCAGCCCCCCCGCGGGCGAAAAAAAGCCCCCCGGGCTTCTCGCGAAGCCCGGGGGGCCTGAAGGAGACC
>JAGCSE010000270.1 GCA_017964325.1 Victivallales bacterium
AGGCGTCGTGAAAAAGGACGGCCGCTTCGAGTTCGACTGCCCGCTGCCGGCCTGCGGCGGACTGATGCTGTTCGTCAACGACAAGGCGGCGAATGACGCAACGGCCGATTTGAAGGCACTTTACGCCACGAATCCCGTGAAATCGCTCTGCAGTTGCATGACGCTGAAATCCGCGCAGGACAACATCCTGACGTTGGATCGCTGCCGCTATCGCGTCGATGGCGGCGACTGGCAGTGCACCGATGTCATCCAGTTGCAGTCGCGTCTCGTCCTGCTGAAGCGAGATTTGGATTTGGAAATGGAATTCGAATTCACGGCGGCGGACGACTACGACATGAACGCCGATCTGTATCTGGCGGTCGAAACGCCGGACCGTTTCCAATTCACGTTGAACGGCGTCGCGTTCCCCGCGATGGATCTGGGATACGTCTTTGACAAGTCGTTCCGCCGCATTGCCTTGCCGAAAAACGTCAAGGCCGGCAAGAACGTCATCGGCATGCGCACGACCTATCATCAGCCGCAATGGCTGTACGACAAATTGGAGGCCGCCAAGAAGTTCGAGACGGAATACAACATGCTGACGTTCGATACGGAAATGGAAAGCATCTACCTCCTGGGCGCGTTCTCCGTCCGCCACAACGGCGCCGTCGAGACGCTGCCGCGCGAGGCCGTCCGCTACAACGGGACGTTTGAAATCGGCGCGTCGCTCATCGGCAAATCCATTGACGGCAAGGACTTTGTGGCTTCTGGCTATCCGTTCTTCGCGGGTGTCGCAACGATGGCGAAGACTTTCGAACTGACGGCGGACGAGGCGAAAGCCGCCAAAGTGCTGAGCTTCACGCCGCAGGGCGCGAACAGCTGGAAGGTGATCGTGAACGGCAAGGAAGCGGGAACCTGCTACTGGGCGCCGTACGCCGTTTGCGTGGAAGGACTGCTGAAAGAAGGCGAAAACACGGTTGAGTTCGAATTGACGCAAAGTCTCCGCAACATGCTGGGGCCGCATCACTTGCAGGAAGGCGAAAGCTACGCCGTCCATACGATGTCGTTCAACCGCGAGGCGAATTTCGTCGGCCATCGGCCGCCTGCGTACAACGAAGGCTATTGCTTCGTGGAAATCGGGCTGAAGGATATTGCTTTAAACTGCTAGAAGCTCTAGAAGCTCTAGAAGCTCTAGAAGCTCTAGAAGCTCTAGAAGCTCTAGAAGCTCTAGAAGCTCTAGAGGCGCTAGAGGCGCTAGAAGCTCTAGAAGCTCTAGAGGCGCTAGAGGCGCTAGAAGCTCTAGAGGCGCTAGAAGCGCTAGAAGCTCTAGAGGCGCTAGAGGCGCTAGAAGCTCTAGAGGCGCTAGAGGCTCTAGAGGCGCTAGAGGCGCTAGAGGTGCTAGAAGCTCTAGAAACGCTAGAGGCGCTAGAGGCACTAGAAAGGCTAGAAGCTCTAGAGGCGCTGGAATATACATGAAAGATTATTATGAATAAAACTAATAAAGTAATATTTATATTATTTCTTGTAACAATATCACTGCAAAGCAAGACGCTTTACGTCTCGCCGCAAGGCGATGACACCGCTATTGGAAGCGAAGAAAAGCCGTTGGCGAGCCTTGACGGGGCTCGCCGGCGTGTGCGGCAACTTCGTGTGCAGGGGGTGAAAGAGGAAATCACCGTGCTGTTCGAAGATGGCGTCTATCCGTTGAAAGAGCCAGTCCGTTTCACGCCGCTGGACAGCGGAACAGGGCAGGGGAAGACTGTTTACAAAGCGTTGGATGGAAAGTCTGTCATCTTCGATGGCGGTCGCCACGTGACAAACATCGAAGTCATGTCGAATGGCCACTGGCGGGCCTTCATTCCAGAAGTCGCTGAAGGAAAGGTTTACTATGAACAGCTTTACGTCAATGGGGAACACGCAATTCGCGCACGAACGCCGAATGTCCAGAAACCATGGGACTATTTCTACATCCGCCGTCCGATTGAACGCGGTCGCAACCCGTTGACGGGCAATCGTGAAAATCTTTCCCATACGGCGTTCTACGCGGAAAAGGACGATATCGCGCCGCTGGCGGGATATTCCCAAAAGGATTTGAACGACATCGTGCTCGTCGCCTACCATTCTTGGGAGACGTCACGGCAACGGTTGGCGGTTGTCGATGGCAAGACGGGATTCGTCATGGCGACAGGCGGCATGGCGTGGCCGTACATGCGTTGGGGAGGACGTCAACGCTACCATCTGGAGAACTATCGCGAAGCATTGGATGCTGAACACGAATGGTTTCTTGGGCGTGACGGCTGGCTGGAATACATTCCAGATCCAGATCAAAAGCCTAATACGACGGAACTTGTGTTTCCTGTCACGTCATCGTTCATGGAAATCGAAGGCGATGAAGACATGGGGCTGTATGTGTCGAACATCGCGTTCGAAGGGCTGATGTTCCGCCATTCGGGCTACATTCTGCCGCCGCACGGCCATAGCTGCGGGCAGGCGGAAATGGACATTCCCGCCGTCGTCCATCTTGTCAATGCGACGGGCATTGATTTCAGAAATTGCGAAATCGGCGCAATCGGCACGTATGGCATTCATTTCGATAAAGGTTGCTACAACAACAGCTTGCGGCAGTGCTGGATACACGACATGGGCGCGGGCGGTGTGAAAATCGGCGTCGGTTGGGGCGTGAGAGTGCCGTCGGAAGAATTGGCCGTCCGCAAGCAGACGATTGACAACTGCATCATCCAGAGCGGCGGACGCATCCACCACGGCGCCATCGGCGTGTGGATTGGACACAGTTGCGACAACGTCGTGACGCATAACGACATCGGCGATTTGTTCTACACGGGCATATCCGTCGGCTGGACATGGGGCTACGCGCCAACAGTCAGCGTCCGCAACAAGATAGAATTCAACCACATCCATGACATCGGACAGGGCGTGTTGAGCGACATGGGCGGCGTCTATACGCTCGGCTATGCGAAAGGCACGACCGTCAGCAACAACTATATCCATCACGTCTATTCATACGACTACTACGGCGCAGGCGGGCAGGGCCTCTACACGGATGAAGGTTCGGCGGAAATCGTCATGGAAAACAATCTTGTCCACCATGTGCGCAGCGGTTGCTTCCATCAGCATTATGGTCGCGACAACATCATCCGCAACAACATCTTAGCGTTTAGCATGAATGGCCAGATCCAGAGGTCGCGCATCGAAGACCACCGCAGTTTCGCGTTCACGAACAACATCGTCTATTGGGACAACAAGAGTCCGTTGTTCAGCCGCAAGACGACGGATGAACATGTGGAGGTCCATCATAACATGTATTGGAACACGGCGGATGCCGTGACATTCAATGGACTGTCGTTCGAAGACTGGAAAAAGACTGGCCATGGCGACGGCGATGTCATTGAAGATCCGCTGTTCGTCGATCCCGAACATGGCGATTTCCATTTCAGGGCAGGCTCACCTTATGAAAAGATTGGTTTCAAGCCGTTCGATTATATAAAGGCGGGCGTCTATGGCGATATGGCGTGGATCAAGAAAGCGCTGACATTGCAAGTTGCTGACGTGCAATTGACTCCTCCTCCACCGCCACGTCCATTCGAGATTCTCGACGGCGGTTTCGAAGAGTACGATGAAGGCGAAAAGCCAATGGATGCAACGGTTTATGCTGATAACCAACCGCTTATCCGCGTCACATCGGACAATGCGCGGCATGGAAAAAAATGCCTGAAAGTGTCGGACAAGCCTGGCCTTTCCGCCAAATACAACCCGCACTTCCATTACAACCCGCATCTGAAGGACGGCGTCGCCACGCTGGAGTTCGACATCAGCATCGATGAGAAGCTCGTGTATTACATTGAAATGCGCGAATATCCTTCAGGAAAGAACTTTATAACAGGTCCTAGCATTTCGTTCGAAAACGGCGCTCTTATCCACAAGGATGGCGATAAACAGACGACGCTCATGAAGATGCCGCCGCGGAAGTGGTTCCACATCGCCATGAAAACGGATCTGGGCGACAATCCAAAGGAGACCTTCGAGCTGATGGTCACACCAGACGGCGGTGAACCGAAGTCGTTTACGTTGAAGAAGATGAATAAAAATATGAAGCATTTGGACTGGTTCGGTTTCGTGGCGGATGGCGAAGATTTCGCCGACTGCTGGCTGGACAATATTCAGTTGAAAGTGGTTAGTGAGTAGTGGTTAGTGGTTAGTGGTTAACATGAAAAAACTGTCATTGATACTAATGATACTAACGGTGAGCGCCTTTGCTGAGAATCTTTCGACGGAACCGTCCGCTTGGTCCGTGCAGAACAGCTTCTTCTGGAAATTTAGCAACGATACCCTGCTGGCTCAGCAGGGTAGCCCAAAATTCCAATTGTACAAGCTGGCACCGTATTCAAAGGAATGCGAAATCGAAGTCGTCGTTACTCCCATTGAACGCAGGACGACTAGTTGGGGCGTCGGTGGGGTCATCCTTTATCAGGATGATGAGCACTATTGGCAGTTCGCGCTAGTCGATGTTCCCAATGATTTGAAGGGGAAGATGCCACCATTTTATGAGTTACATGAGATGTTTGAGGGAAAATGGCCATATCGTGACAATTACCAGGAGGTTGTGGTAAATGATTATGAAAAATGGCGTTATGGTGAAGCATATCGCCTAAAATTGGCACTTAAGGACAATCTCCTGACAGGAACCGTTACGAAACAGGATGGAACGATTTGCTATGAAAAAGTCATCAAATTGACGAATCCGCAGGCCACGCGAATTGTTCGTCCAGCCTTGAAATGCAGTGGGTTGCGTTTGCTTTTTGAAAAGCCTGCCGCCGTTTGGGGCGAAGCTGTTGATTTCGTTCCGCCAGAAGAAAAAGCCGTCAAGAAAGAATTCCCCCCATACGATTGTACAAGCTATGTGCCTGATATTCAAGAAAAAGCGACGGGATTCTTCCGCGTGCAGAAACTGGCGGATGGTCGTTGGTGGATCATCGATCCAATAGGCCGCGGCTTTGTCGCTTTTGGCATTGATCATTGTACATATTCAGGACATCGTTGTGAGGAGCTTGGCAAATATGTCCATAAGGAGCTGAATGACCAGAAATTCAAAAGCAAGGAGGAATGGGCGGAAAAGACATCCAAGTTGTTGAAAGACTGGGGCTTTAATCTACTGACAGCCAGTGTTTCGCCAGAAATCAAGCACAAGGGGATTCCGCATGCGCAGTTCGCTGGCATAGGGGCGAATTTCGCCACGCTGGCGGAGGAGTTCGCCATTATGCATGGCAACGGCAATCCAGGAACGATGTTTCCGAACGTCTTCCATCCAGATTTCCAAAATTATTGCGACTATGCCTGGGAGATGCAAACAAGAGATTGGCGGGACGACCCTTGGGTGTTTGGTTATTTCATCGACAACGAGCTCTGCTGGTTTGGAGAGCGTCGCCAGCCGAAGAGCGGCCTGTTCAATGCGACGATGCAAAAAAATGCCGCCCATACCGCAAAAATCGCCCTGAAGAATCTATTGAAGGAAAAAGCCAATGGCGATATCGCCGTTTTCAACAGGCAGTGGAATCAGAAGCTAACGGATTTCGAACAGATTCTCCAATTGACGGAACTGCCTGAAATGACAGACGAACAAATTGAATTGAAACATGACTTTTTGGCGTTGTGCGCAGAAAATTATTTCCGCATTATCAGTGAAAGCTTCCGAAAGTACGATCCGAACCATCTACTGCTGGGCAGCCGTTTCGCAGGTGTCAGTCTTCATGACGAAGTCATCTGGAAAGCCGCTGGAAAGTATTGTGATATCGTGACTTGGAATCATTATGGCACAGTTGATCTGGATATGGAGGCGGCTTTCGAGTTCTCATCACACGGCAAGACGCTGACAGAGGCTTTCGGTCAGGCCTATCAATGGTCGCAGAAGCCTGGCATGCTGACGGAATGGTCGTTTCCCGCATTGGATGCCGGACTGCCGAGTACGCATGGAGCGGGGCAGCGTTTTTTCACGCAGGCGGAACGTGCGAAGGCGACAGGCATCTATGCGAAGACGTTGCTGTCCATGCCGTTCATGGTTGGTTATGACTATTTCATGTGGGTCGATGAGCCTAAATTGGGCATTTCCAAGAAGTTCCCGGAAAATTCAAATTATGGTCTCATCAGTGAAGACTACAAGATTTACACGGAAGTCGTCGATGTGTTCAAAGAGATTCAGAAGGAGCCTGCCAAATACCGCCGCAAACCGTTGCCACCGCCGAAAACGAAGCTCGTCGTTGGTGCAGGCAATTTGTATAAGAAATTGAAAAACAAGCGATTGGCTATGAAGGCGATACAGCCGGACAAGGCTTTTTCGGTTGTCGTGTCGGAGGATCATCGTTGTTTTCGCGTCTCCAATGGTTGTATCACGTTGGAAAACAAAGGCAATCAGGCGGGAGCGGAAATAACCATGGACGGCGTGAAGTTCGGTGATTTCAATATCATGCTGTATTACCTTAATGATAAGAATGAGAAACGCTGGACAAACGCGAGCGTTCTTGATCAAGCAGACATCGCCGTGAACGGAGACGTGCTTGTGCTGACGGCGAAAGTCCACAAGGGCGTGGAGGCTGTGGATCAGAAGTTCGACGCTGTGTCAGATAATCCGTTTGAGTTCACCTATCAGATCACTATGCAGCCGAATACAGATTGGTTTCTTGCGGAAGTCATTGAATTGAAGAATATTGATACAAACAGAGATTTGAAGGTGCAAGGTATTTATCTGCGCCTTTATCCAAATTTCAAACCTGTGGACCTGACACCGATGAATGTTCCTAGATTATGGAAAGGCAACATCTTATCCGTTTGGAAGGAGCAGGATGGCGACCGATATTTGGGCGTGACGGCGCAGTATCATCAAGATTTAACGCGCACTTACTGGATTACGCCAAATGATGGCTACTGCCATGCGGATGCATGGCGGGAGATCGATACGACGTTGAAACCGCAGGAGGCCATCCGTTTCGACAACCCGCTTTATCTGCTCAACTATTTGGGCAGAGGTGATTTGGATACTTTGAAAGCACATGAGAAACGACTGCTGAAACTGGAAAGGAATTAACAATTAACAATTCACAATTCACAATTATAAGATGTGAATCATTGGAAGTGAATCATGGAAAGTGAAAAGTATGGAGTGTGAGTTGTTAATAGTTAGTTGTTAAGACAGTATTCTCAAAAACTTTTAAGGTTGTGGATTTCAAGCCCCATGGGGGCGGCGGGAATTTAGCCGTGGGTGAAGCGAACGCTAAAGGCGTGAACGTAACCCACGGTAGAGCAATAAAATACAGAAAGAACCGCGTAGCGGTGGTAGGAACATTTGAACTAAATATAAAAAAGGAAATAGTTTACGACTTTAGAAAGGCGTATCTAGTTAATTGTTAATTAAATAATTATGAATTGTGAATTATGAATTGTGAATTATTATTGGATGTGAAGAACTTGCGGATTGGTTTCCGGCAAGGCGGCACAATTGCGCGCGCGGTGGAGGACACGAGTTTCTTCATCCGCCGCGGCGAACTGCTGGCGTTGGTTGGCGAGTCGGGCTCGGGCAAATCCGTCACGGCCATGTCGCTGTTGGGGTTGCTGCCGGAAGTGTCCGCCGTCATTTCCAACGGGACGGCGATGTTCGACGGGCATGATCTTCTGAAGATGTCACGCAAGGAGTTGAGCGACATTCGCGGCAACCGTATCTCCATGATTTTCCAGGAGCCGATGACGGCGTTAAATCCCGTTTTGACAATCGGTTGGCAAATCGGTGAAGTGCTGCGGCGGCATCGTGGGCTGGACAAGGAGGAGACGCAGAAACAAGTCGTCGAACTGTTGCGGAAGGTCGGCATCCCGTCGCCTGAAAAGCGCGCGGAGGACTATCCGCACCAGTTGTCCGGCGGCATGCGGCAGCGTGTCATGATCGCCATCGCGCTGGCGTGCAGGCCCGAACTGCTGATCGCGGACGAGCCGACGACGGCGTTGGACGTGACGGTGCAGGCCCAGATCATGGATCTTCTGGCGGAACTGCGGACGGAATACGGGACATCCGTCCTGTTCATCACGCACAATCTTGCGTTGGTTCGCGAACAGGCGGACCGCGTCGCCGTCATGTATGCCGGAAGTATCATGGAACAAGGAACTTGTGAAGAGATTTTTAAAGCTCCGATGCATCCTTACACGCGGTTGCTTATGCAGTCCGTGCCGAGCACGACGCAACGCGGCAGACGGCTGGCGAGCATCGCGGGCATGGTTCCGAAAGGAACTGAAGTCATTCCAGGATGCGGCTTTGCGGGGCGCTGCCCGTTCAAGACGGACGCCTGCGATTCGCAGAAGCCGTCGTTGTCGGTGATGGACGGCGGCCACGAAGTGGCCTGCTTGCGGTTGAAGGAATTGCAACAGCTTGAAAGAAGCTCTGACAAGGCGGAAGCCGTTCATTCGCAAAACGGCCAGACTGTCTTGAAAGTAAACGGCTTGCGTGTCTGGTTCCCTGTGAAGGCGGGCATTTTGAAACGGACGGTCGGTTATGTGAAAGCCGTGGACGGCATCAGTTTTGAACTGAAAAAAGGCGAGACGTTGGCGGTCGTAGGCGAATCTGGCTGCGGCAAGACGACCATCGGCAAATCCATCGTCGGTCTTGCGCCGCGGACAGAAGGCGAGGTGCAGTTGTTGGACAGTACAGGCGGATTGATGCCGCAGTACGACAAAAAACACGCTCCAATATTACAGGAATTGGCAAGTGATGAATGCGATGGCAAGTTTGCGTATCTTGACATGGCGGAATTGCGGCAGCGCGTCCAGATGATTTTCCAAGATCCTTTCTCCAGTCTGGATCCGCGCCTCATGGTCGGCGAGACGATAGAGGAGGGCATGGAAGTGCATGGCATTGGGGCAGATGAAGCGGAACGAAGGGCGCTCATGGAGAAGTTGTCGATACGCGTCGGTCTGTCGCCAGATGTCTTGAACCGCTATCCGCATCAGTTCAGTGGCGGCCAACGGCAGCGCATCGGGTTGGCCCGCGCGTTGGCGGTGAATCCGGAAGTCATTATCTGCGATGAATGCACAAGTGCGTTGGACGTGTCCGTCCAGGCACAGATACTGAATCTTCTGAAGGAGTTGCAGGAAGAATTGGGGCTTTCGTATCTCTTTATCACGCATGATTTAAGCGTTGTCAGCTATCTGGCTGACCGCGTCGCCGTCATGTATCTTGGCCGCATCGTGGAAGAGGGTGAAGCGGCGGATGTCTTGCAGTCGCCGAAACATCCCTACACGAAGGCACTGATGGCGGCGGCACCACGGGTGGAGGCGGACGGCAGGCGGACGGTTCTGCGGCTGGCGGGCGAAGTGCCGTCGGCGTTGAATCCGCCGAAAGGATGCCATTTCCATCCGCGCTGCCCGCACTGCATGGAGAAATGCCGTCTGGAAACGCCGCCGGTCAAGGAACTTGCCAACGGCCAGCGTGTCTGTTGTTGGTTGGAGATGAAATCGGAGAATAACGCATGAGCAAATGGTATGTCCAGGATGCGTGGAAGGAAAGACTTGCGGCGATTGGAATCACCGATCTGCAAAGCGCGTTGGCTTTCCGAGGCGGCACGGTCATGAGCGACAAAAAGCGAAGCCGCACATGCAAAGTCGCTTTGTCCGGCGACGGCATCGTGTTCGTGAAGCACGATCTGAGCACGGCGTGGCAGGCGACGCTGCGGGCATTGGTGAAATTCCAGAAGCCCATCACGAAGACTGAACGCGAACGTCTGTCGGTCGAGCATCTTAAACGTTTGGGATTCAAGAGTTACGATGTTGTCGCATGGGGCGCGAAGACATGCTGTGGCTTGCCGGACAGGGCAGTCATGGTCACATTGCCCGTTCCCGGTCGTCCCATGGAGGACATCTGGCATGACAAATCAGTTTCGAAAGAGCGGAAAAATGAAGCGTTGAAGATTGCATTGGAGACGCTTGAAGCGTTACAGCAGGCAGGCTGCAATTGGCGGAAGGACTGCAAGCCGGAGCATTTTTTCGTAACGGATGATAATCAAGTCTATTTGATTGACGTGGAGCGGATGCGTTTCGGATGGCGTTCAATTGACGAGGAGGAATGCCGTTTCCAGAAAGAACGGTTCATGTCTTTGTTAATGTGTAATGATTAATCATTAATCATTTTTTAGGTAAAAAAGGATTGGGATATATCATGGCAACAGCATCGGAACAATTAATGGCGTATTTGACGCGGCTTGAGGATTTGAATCCTGAAGTCAGCTTGTCGGATTTATGCCAAGCGGATGAATGGGCCAAAGAGGCAGGCCTTTCCTGCTTTGAGGCCGCTGCCATTCAGACGGAAAAGCTGATTGACCTGTATCTGGAAAGCCAGACGAAAAAGCTTGGCGCTCAAATCTTAAACGAATATTTCCACTGCCTGAGCGAAGATGCGCAGCGGCTATTGGCGGCGGGAGAGATTTCCGCTCCCGTGCAGACGACGGCGGACAACCGCACAACGGCCCTCGTCCCGAGGCAGATGAATACGGCTTTGGATCGCTGCATCGTGCTGAATCGCGGTACGGTTCCGTCATTGCTGGCAAAGGCGGCAGATGCGTTCCGCCGTCGCAATGAAGTCGTCAATACCGTCATGGAACTGGCATTCCGCATCTTATGGAAATTGGACGCGAAGCGGGCAGATGAATGGTTTGTATCATATTTCAAGGCGCATGAGGGCAGTCTTGATCCAGATTTCATCCGCGACACCTTGACGATTGCTCTGACACAACCTTCTGTCAGCAAGGATTTTCTCGAATGGACTTGTCGTTGGTGCGGTGATTTCGGGTTGTTGGAGCATTGGCCGACCGTTGTCTATAAGGGTGATCGTCTGCTCTGCCGCCACGGAGTCCGTGCATGGTTGGCAGCGCATCCGCCACGTACGACGAGTCTGGCCCATTTGCAGTTGATGTTCAAGATGGGCAACATTGGAGACGATGCCATGTTGCAATGGACGGAGGCAGCACTTGGGAATTTGGGCGAATGCGTACTGCGCATCATGGAATTGAACAAGACGATGGCAGATGAGATGGAGAAAGACCGTTTGCAAGGTGCCCTGATGAGCGAATTAAGACGTTTGTCTGCATTATTCCCCGCCATCCTGCTTGCTGCTGACCAGATATTGTGCCGTCCAAATGGCTCTGTGACATTCGCAATGGCGTTGATGGGATTGGCTGGACAGGGATTGGAACAATGGGATGCCGCATTGCTCGAATTCTGCCGTCGTGTTATCCGTCGAACATTTATCTACGATATGCGAGCGGGACGTTCTCCAAAGGAGACCATCGAAAGGCTGACATTCGGCGATAAGAACGCCTTTTTGTTTGCGTGTGCGCAATTGGATTTGGTTTCGGAAAAATTCGATTCCATCAAGCAGCGTGAAGTGGTCATTGAGATATTGGCACCGTTTTATGCGAGCTACCGACAGCCTGTCTTGCTGGCGGCGGAAACAACACGTCGCTATCGTAAGATACGCTGGCTGTTGCATGAAGACTATCTGAAGCAGGTTTTGACGGACGAGCAGTTTGCGCAGGTGAAGAAAATGGATGCAGTTTGGGAAATCGCCGCCCTGACAGGCGACGCCCGCAAGTTCATCGGCCTTCAACGGAATCTGCAAAGTCCAATGGAAAATATCCTCGCATCAAAAATCGAGTTTGAGGAGACCATCCGCGAACATCGTTTGCACTTGATACGCAAGATATTGATATAATAATTGTTACAGATTGACTATAGTCATCATGGCACCGCGTTTCTGTGGCGGTTGTGGTTGAGTGACCATCGTGTAGATGATGTACAGCTGATGATTCCACTCGTATGCGCAAGGATAGCTCCATTGTGGGTACAGGCCAAGTTTTTCATCGACTCCATCCCGTAAAAGCCAGCCTTTGCTGAATACTAGCGATTTGGGTTCGCTGAAAAACAATGCAAGGTGTGAACGGCGTGTTTCTGGACGGTCGTCATCACTGTGGAGAATGTTACCAATCAAGTAGTTCCGACCGTTGGACAGTGTCCCAGAATAAATCTTGGAATTGCTGAAGAAAATGTCGTGTTCAATTGGACTGGACCATGTTTCGCCATAGTCGGTGGAATGGTACAGGATGGGGACTTGGCGATTGTCATTGCGGCAGAAGGCGGTGATGTTACAACCGTTGACAATGACGGAAAGTTCTGGATGGACGTAGGATGAGCCATCGGGCAGTAATCCGTTTGGTTGTAGTTTTACAATTCTCCATGGGCCTTCTGGCAAACCAGAATCGGAAATCATGACAGCTGGCGTTACGGGGAAACCATCAAGTTTGGCGATTCTGCCTGGCAGTAGAAGTTTGCCATTGTCCAGATGGCAGGCGTTTGTATTGAGTTTGAATGGAATCGGATCGGAACGCAGAAGGCGGAATTTTTTCGCGGCTTTGTCAAAACGGTAAAGCTCAAGGCTGTGGATATGATCTGGAGCCACCATGGTGTTCATCAGCATATAAAGCGTATCGTTGCAAATGGCATAAACGGGCGGACAGTAGAGAAGCTTGCCGTCGGGATCGGCTCCAATGGTTTCAACAATACTCCAAGTTCTGCCGCCGTCCTGTGAAAAGCAACCGCGGATGGGAGTGTAGTCATGTAGTTCATAGATGCGGCAGTTGTACCAAGAGCAGAATATGATATCGTGGTAAGCGATGACCGCCGCTTCGTGTAGAAAACTGAACTCGCCGTCTGGCTTCCAGAGCGGGAAAGTCTCCGCATTGGAAACCTTTGGCAGTTGGTTGATGTCTAAATTTTTGATAATGCTCTCAAATGAAAGCATTTGAGAAAGCTTTTCATTTACTGGCGAAGTATAATGGATTTTCATGGTGATGATATTTGTGTAATGTTTTGAAAAGGCTTGTGGCTTCTATATTAGCATGGCTGCCATAAGTTGTCAAGAGAGGAAGGGGGGGGGCGATACAAGGCATTGTTTTTCGATTTTACGGTAAAAAATGTTAAAATCAAGAGAAAGTTTGGCTGATTTTCTTGACAGAATCAGAATAGGAGGTATTGTAATGTTGTTCTCGGGGCAGTAGCTCAGTTGGCTAGAGCACCACGTTCGCAACGTGGGGGTCGAGAGTTCGAATCTCTTCTGCTCCACCACCCAACTTATCACGAGGTCTGATGGCAATCGCCGTCAGACCTCGTTTCG
>JAGCSE010000271.1 GCA_017964325.1 Victivallales bacterium
CTTTTCCGTCAAGTGGCGTGACAGATGTTTACTTTACCACGGATTTTGACTTTCGCAAGTCAGCATGATGATTTTTTAGTTTTTTTTGAAAAACATCAATATTTTTTGAATAATGGTACTGCGATTTAAGGGAGGCGCATTTGAATTTCAGTGCATTTTTGTTTTTCCCCCCATGGCGAGGAACAACCGCGCCTTTCCTGTCTCGTGGGTCATGAGAAAGCGCAGCTGTTCACGCATCGTATAAGATTGCAGTTGCCGTGCAAAAACGCCTTTACTCTGCCAAGACGGGAGCCAAAACCACACGGAAGCCGATGAAATTGCACTGATGATTGGGACGGTAGCTGCCACGTTGCGTCACACGGCATCCTTCTTTATTGTTAAGCCAACTTCCACCTCGTGCGACATCCTTTTCGCCACGGCCAAGAGGATCTTGAGTCGGTTCCAATGAATAGGGTTCGTATTTGTCATGGCACCATTCACGGACATTACCGCTCATATCGTAGAAGCCCAGTTCATTAGGCTCCTTTTGTCCGACAGGCTTCGTCGATCCCTGGCTGTTGCTGTAGAACCAGCCGACCGATGAAAGATCGCTGCCGCCGCTGAACATCCTGCCGCGTCCTTTGGTTCCGCCACGAGCGGCGAACTCCCATTCGGCTTCGGTTGGCAGTCGATATTCATAACCGTCGGGAAGACGGCCCGCCTCGCGTTCTCTGCGCGTCACGGCTTCGCACCATTTCTCAGCCGCCTCGCGCGTTATGTTCTCCATGGGGAGTCTTTCCCCATTAAAAAATGGCTTAACTATATCCAATCCAGCCCTATAGGCCATCGCACGATATTCCTCCTGAGTCACTTCAAACTTTCCCAACCAAAAACCATACGAAATCTGGACTGTATGTTCTGGCTTTTCATCTTCCTTGGCGTCCTCTGCATTCGAGCCCATCTGGAAACTTCCCGACGGCACCCATAGCATTTCCATGTTCACAGTATCATTCAAAGGTACCAGACGAGCATCGGCACGCGTAATTTCGGCCATTTTCTTCAGCTCAATGAATATTTCCCTACTGCCATGCCAATTGAACTCCCAGAACATTTCACCGCGATAAACGCCTTGCTTATTCTGGTAATACGCCCTGACTTTCCTGTTTTCACCGAATTTGCCTTCAAGTTCACATGGTGTCTTGAACTTTTGTTTTCCCATGCTGATTTCAACGCCATCCTGATTGACTCCGTCAATGGTGGCATTGATGACGGCAATAATTTTCTCCCGTGGCGCCATTTCATCTTCCACCGTAATGGAATCTGTGACTTGGGGAGACGTTTTATCCACAGTTTTTGCAGGTTCAACAGAAGTGGCCACCTGTTTGGATTCGTCCGTTCCAGTTGCGGCTGTCTTTTTGACTTCCTCTTGTAGCGGCTTTGTGGTCGGTAAAATCACTGGTGTTTGCGCTTTAGGCGGTTCTGTTGTTTTTACTGCCTGTTGCGCCTTATTGTCAGGGACAGAAGGAAGCGCTGGTGTTTGCGCTTTAGGCGGTTCTGTTGTTTTTACTGCCTGTTGCGCCGTGTTGTCAGGGATAGGAGGAAGCGCTGGTGCGGCAACAGGAGTCAGTTGCTTATCCGCATTGGACTTTTCAGTCTTTTGGGCAGGTTTTACTTCGATTTCCCTTCCTTCCTGCGAAGGAGTCGGCAATGATGTGCTTTCATGAGACGTCACCTGTATTTCTGCAGAACTGCCATCTTCCTGTTGTTCTGCCTCTTCCTGCAATTGTTTCATCACGTCGTGGATACTGTGGCGAATGGCTTCGGCCTTGCCGCCTTCCTGGGCTCCATTTAGTTCCATATATTTATATGCGGCCTTCCGGATGCGCTGGCGAACGATCGGATCATTCAGCTTATCCGCGTATTCCGGCAACTCTTCCGCCATATCATCCATCATCTGGTCTTCGAGCAGATGTTCGACCTCCACTTGGTTAACGTCACGATTCAATACAAAATACAACGTCCCCATGACGGCCACAAAGAAGATAACCGCCACGAACAACTTGAAAAACAAAGATATGTTTTTGTTTTGCGGGAAAACGCTGTTTTCCCATGGTAGAAGTTCAGGCTCGCCATCTACACTCATGATGCGAGACGTGCTTCTGGCAAGCATACTTCCGTCTATTGCCCTAGTCGTATTCCGCAAAGATGTCCTCGGTGTATCTGGCAACATGGCAGGAATGCGATTTGTCGTTGTCCTCAGGGGTCTCGTACCCTTTGGTGAGGGAATGAACGCCCCTGTTGGAATGGTGCCTGTACCCGGTACACGATCCGTCGCATTTTTGAAAATAGTTCCTGTTTCGCTCCGCGGCACCGCGCCCGTAGATGACGTTTCAAATACCAGTGAATCAATATAATCCATACAATTGCGAAAACGTTCGGATGCGTTTTTGGCAAGACATCTTGAAATGGTCTTCTGCACCACCGTGCTCTGTGTGATGATGGCAGGTGGCAACTCGTCCAATACGGCATCACGCAGCATCCGTATATCGGGAATGTCAAATGGAACACGCCCTGCAAACATCTCGTATGAAATACAACCCAGAGCATACAAGTCCGTCCATGGCCCCGCCAACTGCCCACGCCACTGTTCGGGAGCCCTATAGAACGCCTCCCAGCCTGACGGACTCCACGGCTTCAGCATCCAATCGTTATCGCTGCCGATACGTGGAATGCCATAATGCAGGATTTTCACATGTCCATCTTTATCAATCAGAATGCAGTCAGGAGTCAAATGGCGATGGATTTCACTTAACGAATGGGCCTTGTCCAAAGAGCTCGCCAATTGAGACAGAATAGCCATGGCTGTCTTGGAAGGGACGGCTCCGTCCTGGCGATGTTCGCGCATCCATTGCCTCAATGTGATGCCTTCGACATATTCCATGACCATATATGCAGTATCATTCGATTCACGGACGACACCAAACATACGGACAATATTCGGATGATCAAGAGCCTGCAATGCCTCGCAACGCTTGACCGCCTCGTCAAACATCACTGCATCAACGGCTATCTCCTTTGGCAGGGGCTTCAGCCAAACGAAAATGCCAGCTTTCTCGTCTTTGCATTTCATACCATGTTCCGCACTTTCCAAAACATGATAACGCTCACATAGAAGCTTGCCTTCGTTGTTCATTACTCATCTCCACAACACTGCTATTCATCACCTTACCGTGACTGCATCATCACGGTAACGAGTCCTTTTTTTTGATTCCTGCGCAGGCCACCCTAAAGCAACAACCGCAACAGGTACAATATTGTCAGGCAAATCAAATACACGGCGAATACCATCCATCCTGTCCTGACGCGGATGGACACCCAACCAGCAGGCTCCAAGCGAAAGTCCATGCGCTGCAAGAAGCAGATTTTCCGTCGCTGCCGCACAGTCCTGAAGCAAATAGGACAATTCGCCGCCATGCGCCTTTTCCAAATCGCCGCAGATGACGATTCCCGCAGGAGCCTCCGCAAGGAAACCTCCGTTTTTCAACAATGATGCGACTTGGCGGCGCACACCGTCATCCTTCATCACGATGAAATGCCATGGATCCTTGCAACAGGCCGATGGAGCGGCCATCGCCGCTTGAAGCAGTTCATGAATCAAATCGTCCCCCACGGGGCGAAGCTGGTATTTTCTTACGCTTCTCCGCCCATAGATAAGATTCAGCCTGGAATCCATGCCGTCCGAACTGCCGTCGCCCTGCCCTCCAACCGCGCCGCCATTCATTTTCTGAATCGTCAAAGTCGTCGAACGCCCTTTGACGAACGGAATGAAGACGAACTTTTCCACAAAATCCTTCATAACTGCATATTCTTCACGCACAAGTGTTTCCACCGTATAATCGCCGCCTTTCGCGTAGATTTCCGGCCTGACTGCCGCCAGCGTATTCGTCGCCGTTGCTTCGGGAAACACGATAACTGCATCCACAAATGACAGACACGCAAGCAGATACGCACGGTCTTCCTCAGAGACGATTGGTCGCGACGGTCCCTTGACACGCCGCACGGATTCATCGCTGTTGACGGCCACCAGCAAGGCATCCCCCGCCTCGGCCGCTTTTGACAGATATTCTGCATGGCCGCGGTGCAAGAGGTCGAACACACCGTTTGTCGCCACGATCTTCCGGCCTTCGGCTTTCAGTTTTTCGTGCCAGGCTACGGCCTGTTCCAATGTCATGATTTTGTCTTCAGGTTTCATGAAATAAATAACTGTTAATTCCTTATTATCTAAGGAGTTCATCCCTTCGCAGAAACCACGGATACATTTGGAATCAGCATATACGGCTGATTGATTTGAGCATCCAAATCGGAACTGATGCGGATGTCTCCCATCAGCAGGTCGAAGATATTGCCCGCCACCATGGCATTCTTAAGTCGTCCGACGATTTCGCCGTTTTCAATCACATAACCCAAGGCGACATTTGCAGAAAAGTCACCATTGGCAAGGTTGCCCTGCCCGAATCCAAGGAGTTGCTTGATGTACAGCCCTCGCTTCACGCTTTTGAACATCTCGTCCGACGTCTCCGTACCAGGCAGCACACGGGCTGCGTATGGCGAGCAGTTGTCGTTGCCTGTCGGCTCCGTCCCCGCCATGCCTGCTGTGTCCAAATCATAGAGGAAAAGCTGCAGCACGCCGTCTTTTACCAAATAACGACGTTTTGCCGCAATGCCTGCGCCATCATAACTGCCGGACTGCGGGCAGAAATCCACGAACGGATTGTCTTCCAATGTGAAATTCGCAGCCGCAATCTGCTTGCCGAGCTTCTCTTTCAACGGCGACGTTCCTTTATAGACATTCCGCCCGTTCATGCCACCGATAACAGGAGAAAGAAAACGTCCAAGGAACTGCGGCGGAATGATTAGCGGATAGGATCCATCGGAAATCTGCGCCATACGCGAGGCCCGTTGCAAGTCCGTCGCAATCGTCTGCTTGATGTATTCTTTATCATACAAGCCGTTGATTTCCTGCCAACCGCGATAGGCGTAGGCAAACAGCATATCCGTGCCCGTCGTCTTTTGCACGCCGCCGCCGAGAGACCAATGCGTATCCTGCTCGACTTCAAACATCCCCGCGTTGTTCGCAATCAAACTTTCGCCTTCGGATTTCCATGCACTAGAGTTGATATCCAATGTATCATCAACGCCTTTCAGATAATCGACGATTTCCTGGCAGTCTGCAATCATCTTGTCACGTGTCAGTTTCAACACAGAATCAGAATGATGTTTGATGACGGCATATTCGCTAGGCTTCGGGAAATGGCTATAATGCGCATTCGCACCGACTTGCGCCAAATCAATGGCACGGCGGACCATGCTTTCCATCGCCTCGGGAATGTTTCCCGACGCATTGCCGCGGCGACCATTGACGATAACCATGATATGGTACGCCAGCGTCTCTTCGCTTTCCGTATTCTTCAAACGGCCAGATTCAAACGAGCAGCCACGGCTCTCACCATGGTTGAATGTAATGCGGGCAGCCGAAGCGCCAAGCTGTTCCGCCAGTTCAAGCCCCGCCTTGACTCGCGGCTTCATGTTGTCTATATAAGATGTACGCATACTTTCCTTCCTAAATCATTGTTTTCAGACCATTTCCGTGTCGCTTACGCACGACCTCCGACGACTGCGTTCCGTATGCGGATGTGCGGCGCACCGCACGTTACAGGCAACGGAGCCTGACCGCCTTTGCCGCAGCCGCCGCCATGCTGTGGAAGCTGCAAGTCATTGGCGATTCCATCGATCTGCTTCAACGTCTCGAACACATTTCCAGTCACGACGATGTCCCGCAGAAGTTCGCATACCTTCCCTTGACGGATGCGGTAACCGTATGCGGCGGAGAACGTGAACATTTCCATCATCGTCTGCCCACCGAACGCGCCGCAGGCATAGATGCCATCGTCAACACCTGCGAACAATTCGTCTTTTGTCTGCTTGCCAGGCTCGATGAACGTGTTTGTCATGCGGACGATCGGCGTGCAACCGCGACGGATGGCACGGGCATTGCCAGTCGCCTTTTCGCCCATCTTCGCCGCCGTTTCCAGCGAATGGAGATGCCCCGCCAGAATGCCGTCTTTGATCAACGGCGTGCGAGTCATCGGCGTGCCTTCATCGTCAACCATCTGAGTGCCGAGTAACGTCGCCAGCGTGCCGTCATCCGTGATGTTCAAATCTGGATTGCCCATGACGCGACCGACTTTCATCAGTTCGCACATCTGTGGATTCTCGAAGAGGAAATCCGCCTCGCTCAAATGCCCAAAAGCTTCATGTGCGAACACCCCCGCGAACACAGGGTCCATGATGACCGTGAAACGACCGCCTTCGCATTTTGGGGCCTTCAGCAAATCCAACGTCCGTTGAGCAACTTCCAACGCCTTTTCCTGACGGTTCAGCACGACATTGTAGTCGTCCGTCGAAGAAAAGCTCTCATGGGCGCGCTGCACCTGCGAGCCGTCACGCGCCACACCTGACAACGCCAACGTAATGCGCGGCCGTTCTTCCATGAAATAATTGCCTCTCGTCGAAGCGAAAAACACACGCCTGAACTGTTCGGAATAACTGACGGAACTAGACTCCATCCCTTTCTGTCCCAAGATGATATCATTGTATTCCTTGATGAGCGCCAACTTGTTGGAGAACGAAATGCCACGATAGTCATGCTTCATCTGGACGGGAGCGACGACATCGCCAACCGCTTCGACCTCCGCCAGTTGCGCCTTCTCCTTGCCAATCAGAGCAGCATCCGCGCAGGCATCGGCGACCTTTTGCTCCAAATTATCCAGTGAATCGAAGACAGATGTCGCCCAACCACCATTTTTGCAAGCTCTTACAATACCGCCAGTATTTCTTGCAGTCGCAGCCGACTCCAATTCCTTACCGCGATATGCGAAATTCGTTCCATCGTTTTCTTCAAAACGAATTTCCGCATAATCGGCATTTGCGTGCTTCAAGGCATCCAATAATCGCTGTTTCATAAAGGCCTTCATATTTTCTGATTCTTCCTGTTTTTGCCCACACAGGACGCAATAGATTTTCTACCACTATATATTATAGTCAA
Organism: Victivallales bacterium; assembly: GCA_017964325.1. The sequence goes on from JAGCSE010000271.1 coordinate 7,085, forward strand.
ACATTGTACATTAAGCAAATTATTTCAAAGCAATTCCATCACAACTTCGTCATTAAATAGCAATCCATTGCCTGTCGGATGCACTCCGAAGCCGTCCATGACGACAAGCCCAAGCTTTTCCAGCCTCTCCAATGACTTGCCACGAAGCGCTTTTGCATCCACGCCCGTCCGAGCGAAAAAATCCTCCCATTTCCATCCCGCGACGGTTCTCATGCCAAACGCAAAAATCTCCGCAGCCCTGACGAGCGGCGGCAGAATATCCTGTTCCGCCGATTCGCCAGCCAGCCATTGCGACAAATTCGCCACTTGTGTCCATCGATCCAATCCGTCAAAGGACGTCGCGGCGGGACCGATTCCCAAATATGTTCCGCCATGCCATATCTCATCATTGTGACGACACTTGCAATCATTCTTTGCAAAATTTGATATTTCATATCGGCTGAATCCCGCCTGCGACAGCGTGCTATCTGCCAGATTCCAAAAATCCAGAAATTCATCGTCCGTCACTGCCATTCCGTATGCGGCAAGCGGTGTCCCCTCCTCAATAGTCAGCGCGTAGGCGGAAACATGGTCAACGTCAAACTTCAAAGCCTGCTTCAAATCCATTTCAAAATCTTCTGGCTTCTGGGCTGGCACATTGTAGATGAAATCAAAATTGAGATGGTGGATGCCTGTATTTTTTAAATATTTAACCTTTTCTTCCAATTCATCTAAATTGCCTTGTCGCCCCAATATATTGCGAATACGTGGATTGAAGCTCTGAATCCCCATGCTGACACGCGTTATGCCGATACGTCCCATGACTTCAATTTTCTCCTTCGTCAATGATTCTGGATTAGCTTCGACCGTCCATTCCACATCGTCCGCCAACGGAAAACAGTCATGGATTCCTTCCAGAAGTTGTTGGAACAAATCATCATCCAACGCCGTCGGTGTCCCGCCGCCGATGAAAACGGAGCGTAACGGAATACAATTCGCCGCCTGCCCCTCCATGGATTTCAAGATACCTTGCAGATAATCTAGACGAGTTTCCCGTCCATGGTGTCCTTCTGAATAAAATGCGCAATACGAGCATTTTCCATGACAGAATGGGACATGGACATATAAAGATTCAAATGGACGACGATTAATCATGCGACGACTCACCCCCCCCACCATTCGGAACCATTGATGGCATTTCACGTTATCCACTTTACCTTGATGCTCAATATGTTATGAAGCGTAATTCTCTATAGTTCCACGATCTTTCCGCTTCGAACGCTTTCAATTTCCGCCTTCACAACTCGAATCGTCTCCTTCGCCGTATCCGCCGTGACAATCGCCGGTTTGACACCCTTGCGGATGCAATCGAAGAAATACACCTGCTCATTGAAATACGGTCCAGCCGTCGTGATGTTCAGACCACTTTGCAAATCCGCAAGTCCCGATGATAGATCGACTTCCTCTGGTGCACCGCCCTTATACACAAGCAACGCGGGCTTGTTACGACTGTTGAACTCCAATACGGCATCCTCGAAGAACGCACGATAGCTTGCCGTGAAGGGGAAACCCTGTGGCGTGTCAGCACTGCCTTCCGCACTGACAATGACGTTGCCATCATATAAATATTGCGTAAAGTTATGGAAAATGCCGCCTTGCGTGCGGTTGTCATAACTGACGCCATGGGATTGGACGGCCTTCGGTGTGCCAAGCATCCAAATCACGGCATCCGTGTCATGGATATGACGGTCGAATATCTGCATACCGCCGCGTTCTTCATCGAGAAACCATCCCTCGTAGCCCACGGATACGCCACCAATGCGTGTCATGGACAATGCCCTCAGCGCCCCAAACAATTTCGTATCAATGGCTTTTTTCAAATAAACATATTCTGGCCAGAAACGGAGGACTTGTCCTATCATGAAATTCTTACCTGCTTTTTCCGCCGCGTCCGCCATTTCACGACAACAATCGACATTCAGCGACATCGGCTTTTCGCAGAACACATGACATCCCTTTTCCAACGCTTGAATTGAAAACGACTTGTGCAAATATGTTGGTGCACAGACAAAAACGACATCAAAATCACCTTCCGCAATCATGTTCTTTCCATCTGCATACGTCTTTTGCACACCGAGTTCACGTGCTGCCATGGCGCGACGTTCTTCGCGGGCATCCGCCACCGCCAACAGCTTGATGTCTTCATGTTTCAGCAGCAACTGCCCATGAGAACGCCCCATGTTGCCATATCCAATCAAACCGACTTTTATCATTTCGTCCATCTTCTTTTGCCTTTATTCAGCAGATTTAACTTATACAAAAATTCAGCCTTCAATTCTCCCATCGTCATGCGCCTCCAAACTAAAGATTACTGTAATCATTCATTATTTCATTGCAAGTATTCCGTTACTTTTTTGTATTTTTGTATCATGGATATTTCTGGGAATTATTTACTTAATTTTATTTAAGACTCTGCTCCGCAAGCCATTCAGTCCGTCAAATTTTTAAGTATATAATTCCCTATGAAACATCAATATGGCATCCATCTGGTACAGTTCTTGTTGACTTTATCATTTACCGAATTACAAATCAAATTTCTGTTCTTTATAATCATGGGGGGCATCTATGGCCTCTTCGATATTTATTGCGCGTTTTGGGATTTACATATATGCGCATCTCTGACAAAATGTGTCAGGGGGGGAATATCATGATGCTAATCGCACTGTTGTCGTCAGACAAAGTATTGAGGACGTTCGCAAGAATATACTAATAAATATTTATATATGAGAATTGTGTGTGAATTTCCGTGACATCCAGAAAAACGAAAGGGCCGCCCGAATTATACTTGGACGGCCATTTCTTTACTTTAATGTATAATGGCGGAGAGACAGTGGCCCTGACCGTACCTTACCTAGCCTCCTTTGAGCACTTTTAGGGTAATTTAGAGGCCCCCGTGCTGGCCATTTTTCCCACCCAAAATGCCAAAAAATGGCGATAAATTAGAGACGTTTTTTTGCCTCGCACCGTCGTCGGACGGTGCGAGGCAACATTAATTTAATTGGCATTGCTCATCATGCTAGCCCATCCACAATATTTTCTCTATACGCCAGAGCTGCCACCTTCGCCAACTGATGTCCACGATTTTCTCTTCAAGGAAGATCTTCAAGCCTTTCCTTCTTTGGAATCAGCTAAAACGCAAACAGTTGAGATAATCGACAGCCAGATGGCCTTTTTCAGCATGGTGGTATCCTTTTTGACAGTCAGCCCCTCTCGGACCATTATTAATGCTCATATACTGAGGTAGTATCAAACTCTCATCGGAATGCGCATCAATATGAACACATTGGAGTTGTCAAAGCCTCTCGCAGCGAAAATGCGACTTCGACCGTTGTTTCAGCCACAGCGCCCATCTTTCAGCGTATTTCACGCTATTTTTGAAATTATCGTGCTACCAGTTGTTTGTGTCAAGTAGTTACTTTGCAGTTACCGATCAGTTGGCTTGGCCGCCAACATTTTCAATCACCATTGGAGTGGTGGTGACGATGCCGTTGAGGTCAATGTCGGCGGTCCAGTGGAAATGTAAGGGGAAGCCAGCGGGTTCGCTGTATTTGATGGTGATGGTTCCAGTTTCTTCGTTTTTCGTCAGGGTGTAGGTGAGCGCCATGTGTTCATCGCTCATGATGCCCTGCGGGATGAATCCACCCTTGACGTTGGTGCCGACGGCGCTCTGCGATAGGGCGTAGAAGAGGGATGAAATCTGCTTGGAGTGAACTTTCCCGCAGAAGGTCTCTAGCTTGTCGGCAATCTCCGCGCATTTTTGGTAAATGGTTTTAGGCTTGTCGGTCCCTGGCATTTTCTCATCGGGCTTTGGCTTTGAGACGAGGGTCTCACCGTTTCCTAAATGGAAGGTGAATACTGCGTTTTCACTTGTAATGGCGGGACCTTTGGTGTCAAGTCGGGCCGGGATGGTGGGACGGATCAGATCGCCAACCATCGTGGTGCGTCCGTGCTTCGAGGTGCCGTCCAGTTCCTCGAGGGCTCCGTTGAAGGCCGATATGCCTGGTGCAAGTGGAAGGCGCCTGCCTTCGCGTATGGCGGCGACCCCGTCTTCCACGGTGTCGCCTGATTCCGCGATGAGCAGATGCACTGAGCCAAAGATGTTTCCATATCCTGCGAGCTTAGCGTAGTAGGCGGTGTCAATATTCTGGTTTGTTGCATTCGGCTCTACGCCGAGGTCGGCGTAAAGGAGCGAGACAAGGTGCGGGCGGTCGAACTGGCCGTTTTTCTGGAGGGCAATCACGGCGTCGTAGTTCTTGAGAATGCGCGCGGCGAGGAGTCCGCCCTGGTTCACTTCATGCGATGTGGCCTTTTGTTGGGCAGTGCGGGAGAGCGGGTCCATGGCGTCGAAGACGGCGTAGATAGTCTGGCGCTTTTCGGGTGGGATTTGTGCGAGGGAGTTGGCGAAGGACTGTGTATAGCCGCGACCGACAAAGCGCATTGCGGGGTTGTGCTCCATGCCGAAGACCTCCTCGGGATTATCTGCGTTGAGCGGGAGCGCATCATTGCGGGCGATTTCATCAAAGAGGAACATTTCGACGGCGTGGGTTGCGTCCTTGGTGCAGACCAGAGGAGCGAAGTTGAGGAGGGTCGGGGTGTCACGCCGTCCAGCCTTGTAGTCAGCGTGGGTTTGGGCGTACCATGCAGTGAATTTGTCCATGAGCGCGAGACCCTGGCGGAAGTTTTCGGCGTTTTTGGCGAAGCGTCCGCCGTATCTAATGAGGCGGTTTGCCTTGCTTTGCGGGTCGAGGGCGGCTGTGATGGCATCTGCGTCAGAGCAGCCTGTGGCGGCTTTGTAGAAGGCGTATGCCTTGGCGAGGGCAGGCAGCTCGGACTTGTGGTAGCCTTCGGCAATGGCCTTCTGTGCGCCTGGCCCTTCGAGGAAGGTATTGACCATGCGGAAATCCTGGAGGCGTTTGGCGAAAGCGCGGTGGTTGTCAAGCTCACTGTAGGGGGAGTAGCGGAGGAGGCGACGGGCGGCGGCAGGGCCGTTGGGGTCGTGTTGCCAGGAGAAGAAGTCGTCATTGCGCACGTCGTCGCGTTGGAAGAATTCCCGAAGAAGCCTGTCAAGACCGGGACGTGCCATGACGACGGCGGTGGTGATGAGGTCTTCAGGAAGATGGCAGTCTTCAGGGCCAATCTCTTTGCGGTGTGCGAGGAGGCGCTGTTGAACGGCGGTGTCAACGGCGGTGGTGTACTTGGCCATGGCGGCGTAGATCTGGTCTTTTGGCGCGTGGTTGCGGATGAGTGTTTCGATTTCGGAGACGTCGATGGCGGCGGCCTCGTGGAGGAGGGCCTCCATGTCGAAGTCCTTGATCTTTTCGCCAGTGATGATCAGTGTCTTGAGCTCTTCCTTGGCGGCGGCGGGCAGAGGAGATGCGTCAATCTTCTGAATGTAGAGGATGCGCTCGTCAACGAACTTATTGACAAGTTCGCGGAAGGCTCCTTCAATGGCTTCATCGCTTTCAAGGGGCTTGATGCCTTTGCCGATTTCCAGTACGAGCGTCTCGGCGTTAGAATTGAGGCGCTTGAGGTTGAGGTCATCCCCCGCGAACACGTCGGCGGAGACTCCGAGCTTCCAGGCGAGGGCTTCGCGAGCCCATTCTTTGACCTTTCCCTGGAAGCCCTTGAGGCGCACGGCGTTGCGTGCGCAATTGGCGATGTCGGCAGTGTGCTTGGCAAGGATTGCCTCGGCCTCGGCGGGGTTCTTCGCGTCGAGGAGGCTCTTGACAAGGGCGGGATGGCGGCCCTTGAGATGATTGAGGACGTGGTTTTCGTTGAAATCGGCCCCGCCTTCGATAGACGCAAGCGCAGCCCTGGCCTTGTCTTGAATCAATCGGTCAATGGCGAGGTTCTTGGCCTCCGCAAGTAAGGCGTCATGCACGGCTTCGGGAGTGACGCGAGATGCGTCGGGGTCATTTGCGCCGCAGATTTTGGTGACCATGTTCTGGGGCACGAGGGAGGAGAGCGAGAGGTTGTCGGGGCAGCCGATGGAGCCGTAGAGTGCACGGATTTCGACCTTGATGTTATTCATGAGCGCCTTGAAATTCGGTGGGAGGGCGCCTTTCTGGGAGTTGATTTGATTTGCAACCCATTTGTTGTAGTCTTGGGTACTCGTGGCGGGAACGAATACGCTGCCGTTCTTTTCGATTACGGCACGGGGCTTTTGCGCCATGGCGCGAAGCTGCGGGTCGGCGAGAAGCTGGTCGGCGAGCGTGCCTGTGGGAAGCGATATGAGGTGGCGGGCCAGCGTGATGGCGTCGGCGGCGTTGAGGCGGTTTGGGAGCGTAAGCGTGTCTGCATCGGCGATTCCGCTGTCGTGCAGGAGCTTGACCAGAAAGACGCGGGCCTTGAGGCCGCCCTGTTTATCGTTGGCGAGTGTTTGAAGCCAGGCGTCGCACTCCGCGCGGTTGGCGAAGGAGCTGATTTTCTTGCGTATTTCCATCTCGTTTTTTGTGGGGCCGTTGGTGCGGAGACGCGCAATGATGTCCTCCAGGTGGCGCACATAGGCCGCTTCAGATTTTCCCGTCGGGAACACTACTTTCTGTCCTGAACTCATGGTGTAATGTATTAAGGGGGTCTTGTTGTCGCGTGGCTTTCCGTGCGAAGCCGCCAGGATGTTGTCAAGCTGTTGCTCGGCAATCTTGAGGATTTCCTCCTTGTCGTTTTCGGAACGGAAATCAACGTCTCCTGAAACGAGTGCCTGTTGGAGTGAGATCTTTGTGTTTTCCTTGTGCTGGAGATGGGCGTTTGCGGCGTTGACGGCATCGCGCACGGCGACGGACTCGGCATCCATGCCGGCAGGTCCGTAAATCTGTTGGGAAGTGCGGATGCGGACTGCGTTCGGGTTGTTCGCGTTATGGGCGTTGATGGTGTCGGCGTTGCGGTCGAGGATATCGCGGATCTGCTGGCGGGATAGCGGCCTGATGCTTCGGGCGCGGAGGGAACGGTCCACGGCGCCTTTCGGGGCAAGGCCTAGCTCCTGGCGGATGAGGGCGATCTCTTTATCGCTGACGCCGTTGCCTTTGAGCGCACGTATGAATGCGTTCTTGATGGCGAGCACCTCAGCATGGGAGATGACCGTATCGTTGGCGCTGCGGCGCGTGATGTGGTGGTTCATCTTGGCGAGCGAGTGCTTGCCGGAAAGCCTGACCTCTCCAGCGTTGTAGTCGCCAGTGGAAATATCCTGGAATTTCTTTAGAGATATGTCAACGTTTGCAAAATTGATGGTCATGGAGCATCCTCATGTTTGATTTGGAAGGCGGTGCTATTCTCTGTTTGTCTCCAAACTACACTAGACCTGTATGAAACCGCCGGCCCCAAAAGCGTTGAAGTTCGCATCATCCGTGGCTGCCCGGTCTGCGGCGGGCTGATCTGCGGCGGGATGGAAGTCTGCAAGGAGGTTTCGCCAGGTTTCAGCGGTATTGGCTAGGGATTGGAGGACCGCGTCAAAAGTATCGGCATCCAGATCCGACAGCGCGATTCGTTGGACGAGAACGTAATTGCCGCTTTCGCGTGTCTTGGCAAAAAACGCGGCGGATTCAAGGTTCGATTCCAGCAGGATTTCCGCGAATTCGGCGCGCCCCTCTGCCGGCGGGGTGCCGATTTCTGCGATGGCAATGAGGCTCCAGCCATCTTCGACGAGAGTGACGGGGATGCCATCGATGTCGATGTCGGCCTGCCCGTCAACGGCGGCAAGCCCCTCCACGGCATGGCGCTCGGCCAAGTTGGAAACGAGTTCAGTGAAATCCATGGTAGTTGTTCCTAGGTGACGCGGGTGGTCGATTGGCTGCATGAAACGGGCGACGGGGGCGAGTTCGGCAGCAGTAGCCCAGCCAGTGCACGGTTGCCTTGCTTTCTCATCGTTGGGAATCAGCGACTCTCATTCGTATTTATTGGCGATCGCCACATTGAAGACGGTGTGCGTGCGGTTTGGACGTTTACGTTATTAATTATAATATATCCTATCAAAAAACTGTTACAAATTGGAATGGCAAGGAGAAAAAGTAACATTGCAAGACGGTCGAATAATTTTATGCGTCAGAGCATGCTGCAGCCAGAAAACCATTATTTCCGAAGACGCCTGAATACAAATGCTTGCCGCGTTTCCCCAAACACGCTGTATTGGAAAATGAGTGGAATTTTGACTGTAAGCAGTAGTACAAGAAAAAGCCCCCCAGAACATGCTTGGGGGGGCTTTCCTTTACCTTAATAACATATAATGGCGGAGAGACAGGGATTCGAACCCTGGGTAGCACGAAGCTACAACGGTTTTCGAGACCGTCCCATTCGACCACTCTGGCATCTCTCCTTGGGTCAAACAGCAAAAAATATTTCAAAATGTCAATGTCATTATTATAGCTGAATTTCTTTTTTTTTCAAGTTCCCCCTCGTCTTCATCTTTAAAAATCTCCACAAAGCAGTGAAACTTATGTAAAAAAAACACGATTATATAATGACTGCCTGCGTTTTCTCCATCATGGAGACACCTAGATTCAATCTGTAGTTTCGCGGATAGCCGCCTGGACAACTGTTGCTGAAGCACACCACGCCATCAGGCGGATATTCCGTCCTCTCAATTCCAAGCCGAAAGCGCGAAGCATACCCCAGAGTCTCCCTTGAAACCACAAAATCTATCTGCCAACCATCAGCCGACCTCATGAACGGCTGCTTGCTTATGTGCATGGCAGGCAACGGCATACATTGTCCTTCTCGGTCATATAGAATCAGCCATGCCGTTTCTGGATAATCATGAACTCCCATGAACTCGACATGGACATTCACTGCTCCCGCTTCGGAGGAAAAACGCCAACGCATCAAGTCACCTTCCATCCATTCGCCTTCGCCACAAGGTTCACCTTCATTTTCAAACAAAAACGCCTGCAATGGCTTTCCTTGAGACAACCATGTCTCAGCTTCTGTAAATTCATCTTCCAGAAGCTTTTTCAATAGCATGGCACGCCAACGCAGTTTTTCGGGGAAATACTTGAAGACCTCTGCCTCCGAATGATAGCCGAGCCGTCCATCCTCCTCACATAATTTTGCAAGACGTTCGGAAGCAGTGATTTCCTGTTGGACGATTTCACGCATAGCAAACAAAAGTCTTTTTGCATCCTGCGGTTGCGTCATCGTCAACGCATGACGCATTGCATAAAAACGGAGGATATGCGCCGCCGAGGTGAACTGGATGTCAAGTGCCTCCGCCAGAGACAGTTCCATCCGATGATGTTCAACATCTGCTTTCAGCAGTTCCTGCACACCTTCATGCCATTTGTCCGACAGCATACTGCACAAACGCACCGCCTCGTCCAATCTGAAATTGGCAAGACATTCGCCAATGGCATCGCCCGACGGAAAATCATCCGGCTGCCATGAACGCGTCAATGACGAGAAATTGTATTTCAGATGCAACGGCCAGACGGGCCCGTCGTGCATCGGGCCGTAATACTGGAACTGGATGTCCAACGGATAGTTGCCGTAGGCTTCCGCAAACAGCTTCCAAGCTGCGACGACTTGGGCGGCATCCGTCCCCCAATCGGGACGTGCAAGTTCTTGCAGAAAAGCATCTTCGTCTTTCGTAAAATCCTCAAATGCGAGTTTTCCAGCCGCTTCATTCATAAGCCCTGGATAGTTGCCGAAATACCAGCACTGCATAACATGACGGACTCCCAATCGCTTCATTTCGCGATACTTACGATACAAGATACCAGGCACGGGGACATACGGAATTGTCGCGATTTCATGGGAACAGCCCACTTGTATCTTCGCTGACATTTCCACACGGCCTTTGCACGCCTCCACCATTCGGCAGAATCGGTCCGACGGACCGACCGCCGACAACCAGTAATCACCTCCCGCCCGCGTCCTGCCAAGCTGATTGCGCGTGATTCCAGATTCGAAATTGAATGACACGACAACTTCGCCGTCCAAATCTTTCGGCAGCTCATACACCCATCCGTCAATCTGTTCTGCATACGGAATATACAGCCAACTGATGAATGTTGCCGTGGGATTGGCGCGTTTCATGCCTCGTGCCATCGCACTGTTCACTGCTTTGAAAATCTCCTTTGGACTTCCAAACGAACAGCTATCGCACAACTTTCCACATTCGTTCAAAGGAGAAAATCGACTCAAACAGGAAGTCATCCGCTCGCCAAATGAAATATTGATGATGCCGCCTAAATGTGGCACCGCTGAAAACAGTGAATAGGTGCACTCCTCAAGATACTGTCGTGCCTCCTCCGATTTGACACAGAACGGGAAACTCCCATGGACGCTCCGCTCCTTCGACCAACCATATGCTAATTGTTCTTCATGGCCTTTTGGCAAAGGATTGGAAGATGACCACGCGGCAGGCTCAATGCAGAATGCCCAGATTTTGATGCCATATCGACGGCAACGTTCCACGACTCTGCGCAATTTTGCCAGCCGCTTCGCCGCATCCACACAGGCTGGACGCAATTTCGAATTGCAGATTTCACGGAATGTAATCGTCAGCCACAGGCCATTGATGCCTTCCTGAGCTAACTTAGACAAATATTCCTCAGGATAGTAGTCGATGTCGTTCATCAGCTCGTCGATATTGTGCGGCGGTCGTTTGATGGGGCCGAAGAAGCAACGCGAAATTCTGTTCTCCAGCCATGGTTTCCTTTCGATGACACCACGTTTTAAAAAAGGCGATGATTTCAACTGGTCCATCAGCCAATAGACCGCGCGGCGGACGCCTTCCGTATCGGCGGCTTCAATGGTCACATAGTCACCGATGATGACGCGATATGCCTCCGTCTCCATGGCTTTTTTTGCTTTGACGATTCTGCAAATCACTGCATTTCCATCAAGTCTTGCTTCAAAAAGGAATCGTTTCATATCCGCGTAAGCGGTTTCAAGCAGATGTTCGCCGTCTGGGAAAGACGTTTCAAGGCGCATTCCGCCCTGCACATCCAGACAATCTTCTGGACATGTTCCGCTCCATTTCTGCTTAAACGGTTTGTGTACCTTTAGTAATGGTATAAACGCAGGCTCGCCTTTGGGAAACGACGGCATTTTGGCATAATCTTCTTTCATCAGCATTAAGCATTAAGCATTAAGCATTAAGCATTAAGCATTAAGCATTAAGCATTAAGCATTAAGCATTAAGCATTAAGCATTAAGCATTAAGCATTAAGCATTAAGCATTAAGCATTAAGCATTAAGCATTAAGC
>JAGCSE010000272.1 GCA_017964325.1 Victivallales bacterium
AGCTTATCTCCTTCGCACGAGCCATCTTGGCCAATCCGCGCATCTTGATTCTCGACGAAGCAACGGCCTCCGGCGATTCGTGGACGGAGGCGAAAATCCAGTCCGCCCTCGCGAAAATCATCCATGGGCGGACGTCGGTGGTCATCGCCCACCGACTGTCAACCGTTCGCAACGCGGACATGATTCTCGTCGTGAAGGACGGGCGGATTATCGAAAGTGGTCGGCATGAAGCGCTTATGTCTCAGAAAGGCGCTTATTGGCGGCTTTACACGAAGCAGGCGGAAGACGACGCCACGGAGAAGATTCTTGCCTAGTTGTTTTGCGGCTAGGCAAGAAAAAATGGTTCAGGGGAGAGGAGGGAGTTTAGCAAGCATGTCCAGCCAATGCTGTTGGAAAAGTTGCGGATAGCAGGAGATTTTTAACAACTTCTCTCTGAACGGCAATTTTTGATACGTTTCTTCATCGAAGAAAGAGGGCCAGGACACTTCTTTTGGTGCCGGCGGCGGCAAAGGAGGTGTCTGAACATCATCGACAGACAGCTGTGAAAGGAATGTCTCAAGCTTTTCCGCTTGGTTCAGCCGATAGAAGAGACTACTGAGATTCAGATAATTAGGCTGGGTCAATGCGCCGTCTGGACCACGCTTATGGGAGATATTGACTTTCTGTGTTTGGCCCAATATCAGGTAAAGCGCATTCCGAGGCGTCGGTTGGCGGAGATATTCGAACAACAGCAGGGTATTGCTTTTTCCGTCGTCAAAAGTTTCCATCTTTTCCATGTTTTCTTTCAAGGCAAGCTTCATGAATTTATCAGGCAATTGATTGGGCAATCTGTTGCGACATGAACGAATGACATAAATGATATCTTGCTTCGTTATCTCCGGATGTGCGGCTAGTGATCCACTTTCGATAATCTCCTGGACTGCCGCGATTTTCTTCTCTAGGATAGGCTTGTGAATTTTTTCGTTGATATATTGTTCGAAGGCTTCTCCGTCATAAAAACGCTTCACTAATTCCCTGTACATCTCCTGTGCCTCTTCGACAGGCGGCTCATATTTTTGAAGATACTCTAGAAAATCTTCCGAACTTGGGCCGAAGCCACAGTAAAACACGAATGGTTTCCGCTTGGAGAACGACCATTTCCAATGCCAGAATTTCATCCCATGTTTGCCTCTTTTGACATGGATAAAATAACGCGTATGGTAGCCAGTCGGAAGACCGACATCAATGAGCGGTTTCTTGTGTCCAATCTTATATTTTGCATAGAGTTCTACATAACTTGTTCCGAATTATCCGTCGTCTTCATCGTCGTCATCGTCAAATATGGGATCACCGTCTTCATCGTATTGAACCTGTTTGGAGTCATCTTTTTTCTGATACCTTGTCCAAATGCGTCCACCATCGCTTTTTAGGCTGATAGTTTCAACGGGAATTCCGTTTGCAAAATCGATGCCGTGTCTGACATAATATGCTGGAGACGTGCATGATGTGAGCAAGACAAGGGACAGCAGAAGGCAGATGATGATGCAGTAGCAGGACTTTCTCATGTTGTTCCTCCATTTAACTTACTTAAAAGAATAACTATAGAGTAAAAAAACAAATGATATTAATGTATGGATTATAATATAGGCATACGATTTTGATTTTCAAATATTTTTTTTATGCAGATTTAACTGGATTGTGAAAAATCATTATCGTTTAGTTGATTTCAGGGGGAAATAGATGAAATTATAATAAGGATGGATTTCTTTATTGTGCGACAGATCATTGGGACTGAATATGAAACCACTTCACCAAATATTTTTCCTGCCGTTGGTGGCGGGGCTGTTGTTCGGTTGCAAGTCATTGCCGCCGAGTGTTCAAACGACAATTCCAAGCACAAAGTATATCGATAAATACGGTGGACTTTGGATGGAGATGACGTCGGGCGAATTCAATCAGCGCGGCTATGACTGCGGAGATATCGTCGAATTGGAATTGGCGGGGCAGTCCCATGAAATGCCCGTCGTGCCGAATTTCCGTTATGTGAAGTCAGGCAGGGCGGCGTTGGTGCTGTCGGAAGACGCGAAAAAGCCGTTGACGACAACCATCTATTATGGTGACGCGGCCAGCCGCTGGGGAATCGCCGTCAAAAACGTTGCGGCGGACAAAAAGGTGACATGGACGCCGCAGAATGGTATCACGATGCCGCTTCCTGTCGTCATCAGCATGAAAGAGAAGGGCGGATATGCCGACCAGTTGCTGATTTACGATTTGAAGCGGACGAACAGTCGCGAAGACTATGCGGAGTTTTCCGACAGTGATTTCGCGAATTTCCGCGAAGTCCGTACAAACGGCATGGCGGAAGGTGTCCTGTATCGCAGTTCCAGCCCGATCAATCCCGCCATCGGCAGAAATACGTTCGTGGACAAGGCGGCAAAAGCCGCTGGAATCAAGACGGTTGTGAACATGGCGGACACGGAGGTGGCGGCGAAGAATATGGCCGGTTGGGCGAATTCCTACTGCGCGACGCTGCCGACGGTTTTCCTGCACATGGGCGTTGATGCGACGCAGCCGTCGTTTAGTGACGG
>JAGCSE010000273.1 GCA_017964325.1 Victivallales bacterium
CCGTCATGAGCCATCCTTTCACGAGGCCACGTTTGTTCGTTCCGGGCTCAAGGATATGCATGTCCGCTCCAGCGATTTCAGCGCCTGGATACAACGGATCGATGTCCGCAATCTGGCCTTTCCCATCAACATGATGCGTCGGTTCATCGAGCTCCCAATACAACTTTCCAGTCTTCGCGTCCGCCATGCAGAGGCCGCCTGTTTTCTGTGCCGTTTCTAAAATCCATGCGACTTGCAGGCCAGGCTTGTCCGGCATCAGTTTGCCGAAGAAAACACCGTCCGGATGGCCTTTTCCAATGCTCCACAACGGCGTCCCGTTGTCATCGATGACGGCGCTGCCGAGCACGATTTCGTCTCGTCCGTCGCCGTCCACATCCAACGCATAGTTCGTATGGGCGCCCTGCCCGTACCATCTGCGAGGCAGTTCCGCATTGTCGTAACTCCATACGCGCTGGAGCTTTCCGTTCACCAGCTGCCATGTTTCAACCGCCATGTCGTCATACGTGCCGCGCAGAATGCAGACGCATGGTGTCTTGCCGTCAAGATACGCGATGCACATAAGATTCCTTGCGGAAAAATGATACACCGCCTCGCCTTCGCTACCGAAATGGTTGCGGCTGATCCATGGCGCACGATCGATTTCCTTACCCGTCATGCCGTCGAGCACGACGAAATATTCATCTCCCGAATAGACATGGCCGTCTGGTTCGCGGTGGTCGCCGTCACTGACTTTCGTGATGACCTCCGCCTTGCCGTCGCCGTCCAGATCCTGCACGCAGTACGGCGAATACCAGATGCCGCGTTCGATGTCCCATCCCAAATCGTAAGTCCACAGCCGCGTGCCGTCGCTCAGAAACGCCTCCAGTTTATAGGTATCGGGCGATTTCGTCCAAACGACATTCCATGGATCGATGTTGCCGGAGGGAATCTTGACGACGAAATCGTAGTCGCCGTCGCCGTTCAAATCGCCGAAACCGACCTTCTGGATCCGCGCGTTCGGATCGCTTAGTTTATAGGATTTATAGGCGAGCTTTCCTTTCGCGTCACGTTTCCAGACGGATGATTCGCCGCTCGTGCCGCCGTTGATTTCACGGACAACGTATATTGCGTTTTCAACGGGACTTGCATCCATAAAATCACATGTCTGGACGATGGGAGACGCATTGAGTTTCGTCTCCTTTCCATCGACTTTCCGAAAGACATCGAACGCCGCGTTCTTCGAATCCTCCTTCAACAATCTCCAACTGACATAGATGCCGCCGTCCGTCTCCTGCGCCACGACGCCGCGGCTGAACATCTCCACAACCTTCGTTTTTGCATGGCCTTCCACCAACGGCCGTGGCTTCAACCCGTCTGTCTTGCCTTCTTCAAGGGCGACGCAATCGACATACAAGTCCGCCGCACGGCTGCCGACAATCCGCAACATGACGGCGTCAACATCGTCTTCCGGCAGGAAAAACGCGCGGATGGGCTGCCATTTGTCCGGCGAAAGAAAGAAGTTGCGGCTTCTCGCCACTGTCCACGTAACCCTTTCGCCGTTCTTGTAGCCGACCAATTCCAACCGCGCTATGTTCACGATGCTCCCTTTCATCCAGCAGCGGAAGATGTATTCGCCGCCGCTTTTCACGGGATAGAGCATCGCGTTCGTCACATTCCAGTCACGGCCGTCCGGCGAGACGATATGCAGCGACTGCTTGCCTTCCTTATGTTCGTCGCTGACGGTCGCGCCGCCCACGCGGTCACGATGGAACCAACTCCAGCCGGCGGCCGGACCACCGACCTTTCCAACCTCGAAATCCGGATTGCTCAAGCCGTTGCGCACATCCTCCAGCTTGTTCACAAGGAAATAGTCAATATACGCGGGGCCGAGCGTTTGCGGCGGCGGCGTATGGTAGCAGTCATCGAACCAGCAGTCGAAGAAGCCGTTGTCGATTTGGACGGCCGAGACGATGGCGCCGCTATTGAAACGACGCCATGTCTTCCCTTCATCCAATGACAGGCCAATGATCCGCGAGGAACCATGCATCTCGATGGAATACACGCCCGGCTCCGGAATCGGCAGACGGATATGAAGGATCGGCGCCCCTTCGTCATGCGTCTTGTGGTCCGCCTTCGTGATCGGACTGCGCACGACTACGCCGCCCGACCACGCCTTTTTGTTCACGTCTGTTGACCAGATGCACCATTTGTCCGGCAGAAGCGTCTCCTGATTGGTCGCCTCGCGGTTCACAATCACCGTCTCCGCTTCAATCTGCATCTGCGCATGTATCTGCAAGGCAAACAACAAGGCCGTTATCAACCATAGACGCTTCTTCATAAACAAGTTCCTTTTTTTCCAGATATTCTAGATTTTCTAGAGCCGCTAGAGCCGCTAGAGCTTCTAGAGCCGCTAGAGCCGCTAGAGCTTCTAGAGCCGCTAGTTTCACTCCGTCACAAGACCTTTCCACTTCGGCGTGATACCGAAGCGCTTGTTGTGGACGCCCGCCGCCCAACCGACATACTGTGAATACACATCCACGAAATCCGTGCCGCGCGTCACGACGGTCTGATGGTCGATCCGTTCCCAGCCGCGCTTCTCGTAGGCAATGACGTTGTTCGGGCACATGAATTCGATCTTGTATTCGAGCTTCGCCGGGATCTTCTTGATTTTAAACTTTTTAAGATTCTTCAACGCCTTCTCCGCCGTCGCCTCGATGTCTTTCTGCACATCAATGGGATTGCGGTTGATGGTCGTGTAGCGGGACTGCGAATGCTTCGTGCAGACGGTCATAACGTCCGGCAGGAACGCCTTCGCCTCGCGGCAGGCCGCCTGGTCGCCCGTAACAAGAATCATCGGCACGCCGAAATACGCGGCTTCGTAGGCGTTGATGCCGATTTCACCAATCTTTTCGCCGTTGATCCACATATTGCAGACATGATGACTGTCATAGCTGTGGTTCATGTAACCGTCCGACACGCCTTCCATCGCATGGAAACCGATTTCAATCGCCGCGTCAAAACTCGCATCCGTATAAACGCATGGAGCAAGATCGCCGCCGATGGTCCCCAACTGCGCAGGATACTGCAACTTCGTAATATCCATGGAGTTGCTGCCGCCATGGCCATCCCAGACGATAATTTCGTCCGCGCCGCCCTTCAGCAGCCCGCGCACGCAGGCGTTCACTTCATCCATCAGCACCTGGCAGGCAATCGGCGTGTTGACGGTTTTGTTGCCGATTCCGTCCGAACGTCCGTTGATTCCCGAGGGGCCTTCCAAATCCGTCATGATCATGATCTTCATAATTGTTTCCTTTTTGTTTTCTGGAATTCTAGTCTTCTAGTTTTATCAGTTTATCATTTACAACCGTTTCGCGGCCATTTTCCACAAGCAGCGTCCGCTTAGTGTCCGCCACGATGTCGAACTCATGCCCGAAGGCGCGTATAGAGCGCAACGACATGCATTTACAACCGTCCGGCAGCCATGGCTTCACGATGAACGACCGCAATCCCTGCGGGACGATGCCGAACATCCCTTCTGTCACAATTCGGCAGTACAGCGCACTCTCCGCCGCCAGATGGCGGCGATTGCCCTCCGGCCATGCCTCCACGGGATACGGCACATGTTCGCCCAACAGACGGCTGGCCGAATAGGCCTGGAACTTGTCCATCACCGTCGCGCCGTATCCCGCCGCGAACGCGCCACGGAAGCCGTACAGCAGGCTGCGGTCCCACGTGATCTTGTCGCCCTCCTGGCTCAACATGCCTTCGCCGTTCCACAGATACGGCGAGAACATCGCCGCCACCGTGCCTTCCGCTCGCGTCTCGATTCCCATGCACAGCGGGATGCCGATCCATGACCGCAACACGTCACAACCATCGAAATACTGGTAGGTTGCAAAGCCGTGCAAGGTTCGTCCGAAATGCGATTCGATCGCTTTTTCGAGTTCACAGGCTTGTTTTTGATAAATTGCAACCAATTGCGTTTCACCAAGTTCCGCCGCCAGTTTCGCACCGAGCGTCAAACCGCCATAGTACAAGGCGGATGTGTTCAGATTCGCGTCGCCATGCGGCAGACGACCTTCCAATTCGTCCGAATCCGACGCGACAATGCCTTTTTCATTCACCCTCCGGCGGCAATATTCCAACGTCCATTTGATTCCGGGCCAAAGTGTTATGGCAAAATCACGACAGCTCGATGCCAAGACGAAACGCGTCGCGCCGTATGCGTACATCGCCGCATCGCCGCGGTCGCCCGCGCCTTCCCAGATGTCGAAACCCTCCGCGATGACCGATGACGGAATGCGATGAAAATCCGGCCCCATGAACGGCATGTAGTGGCGGTAGGCGTTCAGCGACGCGTCCAACGCCAGTTTGTCTCCCGTGAACGCGAACCACGGCCCAGCATATTCCACTTGGTCGTTGCACCACGTCGCCGCGTAATAGCTGTCGCCGCCCGGCCCGTGCATCGGGCCGCCGTGCGTGTCGAAAATGCTTTCACCCGTGCGCAGCTTGCACATTCTGTATTCGGCGTCGATTTCCGCCACGCCTGTATGGAGTTCCAACGGAGCCTGCAATTCCGCCACACGTGCCTGCCGCCGAAGCAGTTCTGCCGTCGCGTCCAGCCGTTCGTATGGCTCGTTGGCGAGCCGCGCCGAAATCTGCAAGCCGTATTCCATCGTCTCGCCAGGCTGTAACACGCGTTCAGCCGACGGCGTCATCAACGCGCAGACGACATACACGCCATTGCAACCGCGGCCATACGTCTCCTTTCCGTTGTTCGTAATCACGATGCGGCATGGCTTTCCGCCTGTGTTCGTCATCGTCACGGTTTCGCACATCGACCGCGCATCGACGCATGGAAACAGCCGCCGCCGGATGCGCAACGCGCCTTGCGTGCGGCTTTCGATATCCAGAACACCATCGAAGCGAATCACTTCCGGATATTCCTCCACGGCCGTTCCGTCCATTTCCATCGACGGCAGCCATGCATCCTCCGCATCCAACCGGAACGACGCATGGGTGTTGTTCGGAATCGTCCGCAGCATCGGCCAGACAAGATGCCGTTTCAGAAACAGACGGCCGCCCTCCCCGACGCCGTACCGCACGATGAGCGAGACTTTCCGCCCGCTCATCTCCAGATGGTCTTCATGCGGAAGATTCGCGTCTTTCCGCACATCCCACACGATTCCATTTCCATCCAATCGCCAACGCATATTTTTCCTTTTTCTGAGCTAGAAATCTAGACTTCTAGACTTCTAGAATCCTAGTGGTCATTTTTTCAACAATTCATACCGTCCTGCGCCTTTCAGGCCGGCCTTGAAGACAAGATACTCGCCTTCAACAGTTACGGGAACTTCTCCCATGTCCTCTTGCGTCAACGCCGCTTTCGCAACAAGCTTCAATGCAGACGGTTCGCCCAACTTCAATTCCGCCGTCTTCAGCTTCACGGTGAATTCTTTGTCGCGCGGATACGGGAAGACGATTGCGCCGTCCGCCGTTTTCTGCACCTTCACGGAACCGTCCGTCACGATCTTGCCGAAATCAACCACCGTGCCTTCCGGATTCACACGGTTCGTAAAATCCAGATGCTTCGCCTGCGCCTCCGCAATCAGTTCTTCCGGCACGGGTTCGAACACGACCTTCGTCGCATCGTTCTGCTTGTTGCGTTGGACCGCCAGCTTGCCAAGCTGATACCGTCCGCCGTCATAGCGCAATCCATCGAGTGTCTCGCGGCCGTCCTTATTGTACAAACCCGCCACCCATATATAGTTGTAAAGATTCGCATTGGGAATCTTCAGCCTCTGCGGGCCGACCACGAACGTCTCGCCCGCCTTCCATTCAGTCGACGGCTTCGGCAGTCCATGGTCATCCTGGAACATGATGTGGCTCTCGCCTCCGCGGCGTTCGAGAAAATGGACGAAGGCACTCACCGGCTTGTCTGTCGTCCGCAACGCCGTCCATTCATACGTCACCTCTATTTCATTGCCGCCCAGATATTTGAAATCCTTGACACGCACACGGGCCACAGACGCCCTTTCCTTCAGATACGGCATGTCGAACGACGTGCGAGCATCCACAAACAGATATTCATCATTTTCCGCGTAATCGGCGAACACGCCAGGCCGAGCTTCGAAGGCAGAGCGAAGCACGATACCCTTTCTTGTGATTACCACGGCCCCCCATTGCGGTATGACAATGTCCTCTCCTTTGTCCTCATCATCGTCATCGTCAAAATTGAAATTCCATGTTTCTGCCCCCCAATTCACAAGCACGATCGTCCCATTACCATAGACAATTAACTGCCGTTCAGTGCATTCCAACGCCATCGCCACGGAGGCGGGAACCAGTTTTCCGCAGACTTCATACTCAATGGACTGCACATCCGTGTCGCCATAAAGAGCCTGCGCCACATGCATCAAATTGTGTTCGCGAACGGCCCACGCCGTGTTGAAGCACTGCGAGCCCGACACGAAACCCGCATGGCCGTAGGCGATTTCCTGCGCACGATACATGTCGATGCGATCCTGCGAACCTGCGTCAACGCCCCACGACAAGGAGTAGCCTTTCGGATGCCACCGTTCGTAGTAGCCCATGCCGTGGTTCACCCTCTGCGGATGCAGCTTCAGCAGATCGAAATCCAGATACGGCTTGTGGGAACAGCCGCCGCGGACTTGCGCTTCCGTCCCGTCGCATGCGCCCGCCCAATGGATATGGCCGCCGCCTTCGCCGAACAGCGGGCCGCCATGAGTCTGACGCATATAATCAAACAACTCTTTGTCCTGCAACACCTTAAACCGTGCGTTCGCCGCCATCGGCTGCGTCGCGTCATGGTCCAGTTGATGCGACGGCGAGACGCATGTATGGACGTCCAGATACGCGGCCGTTGTCTTGTAGCGACGGTGGATTTCCAGCGCGTTCATTTTCGCGTATTTCAGCGCATGGTTGCATTTCAAGCCATAGCTCTGCACTTTCGTGCCACCGTTGTACCACGCCTTGCTCCATTCGCCGTCGTTCGCGATGACGACGGATTTTTCGTCGAACGACGGCGCGTCCGGATACAAATCGATGTAGTTTTCATGGAGCGACCACATGTAGCCGCAGTCGTTGGCGGCCTTGCCGAATTCGATCATGGCGGGATCGCCGCCCAGATTCGGATTCGCGGGAATGTGGTCCGGCAGCTTTACGTCATAGCCAAACCGCTGCCAACTATGGTAGATGATGGCGGCATGGTCGATGCCCATGTCCTTCAGCAGACGCAAGTTGTCGCCATCGGCGGCGAAACTTCCCTTCGGGCTTCCCCAGAAATCCAGCATGATTTTCGGGCCGAGCAATTTGCGGTATTTCGACGGCTCCCACGGGATGTTTGGCAGGACTTCCGACGGATCGGGCGAATACGCGATATACGCAAAATCATGCAACGGATTGCGTTTGCCGTCGTTCTTCGCGTCATAGGCCGAACCTCTGAAAGCCCGCGATGCGTCTGATTTCGTCCAGTCGATGCGGCGGAAGCTGTACAGATGGTCTTCCGGTAGATAATCCAGTTCCATGTTCAAATATGGGACGGAATAATGCTTGCACAACTTTTTCAATCCCGCTATTCCAAGTTCCAGCCCGCGAATGGCTTGCGATTCGCAAGCGACTTCGATGGTCAATGCCTTGCCGACTAGTTCGAATGCCCATTTAGCTTGTGCGACGCCGCCCGGATAATCGTAGTCGATGCCGACAACCAGACGGTTGCCGTCCTGCTTCTGCTTGACGACCGTCGCCTTGCCGTCCCACACTTTGTTTCCGCCGAGCTTCAGGCCGCTATGCGCCGCAATCGGAAACGGCTCGCCGCCATTGTAGCTCAACGAAAAATCGTCCAGCCGCCCTGTGGCGGGGCGGTATTGATAGACCATCTTGCAGTCCGGCCCTTCGTAGATGAAATTCCATCCGCCTTCGACACGCTCCATCTTGTTCGTATAAGCATAGCGGTTGCTCGGCGTGATGCCCTGCCCCGAACGGTTCAGCAAAGGTGTCATCGCCGTATTCATCTGGGCTTGTATCGCCTTGTCGGCAAGCAACTTGTCCAATTGTTTCTGCAACGGTTCGTCGCCGCCGTCGCCGACCTGCACGAACATGTCAGAAAACAGCGAATAGTCGAAATTAGGATTCTTGTCCGGCCCGGGCTCGACTTGGAAACGAATTGTGCATGTCTTTCCCGCATAGCGGCTCAAATCGGTCGCAACATCCTTCCATTTGGAGCCTAAATAATAGTCGTCCAATATCTTCCGCGGCTCTTCGCCTTCGCCGAAGATAAAGCAGAAGAACTCCACGCCGTCGCTCTTATCCGCACTGACCATCCCTTCGAGCATCGCATAGCTGAAGGAGAATTTGATCGTGTTCGTCTGCGGCAGTTTCAGCGTGTAGTCAATCCATGTGCGGCCCGTCGGAATGCGCCACGGCGAATGCAAGAGCAACGCATTGCGGCCGTTTTCAAAGCGCGGCTTGTTGGCGATGCCCGTCTCTCCCATCATGTCCTCCACCGTGCCTTTTGGCAGCAGATGCGGCTCCTTGCCGTACGATTGGTAACCGATGTCAAACCAGCCGATGTCCAGCAGATTCGTCTTTCCGAACGGCAATTCCACGGCGTCCTGCGCAATGGCGATGCCCGCGCTGCAAAGCAACATCCCAATCATGGCCGAAACCTTCATCGCGTCGTCTCCTCTCTTTCTTTTATTTCAAACTTTTTAAAGATACTCTGGCCTCTACGTCCCTGCGCCTCTGCGTTAAATACACACAGGAAGCCGAAAGCGATTTATTTTCGGCTTTCGGCCTCCAATCTTATAAGCGATTGCTGAATCGTTTATTCCAGCTCCCAGCCCTCACGGTAGGGTTCGCCGTTGATGATGGCGTCGGCTTCAGGCACGCCGATCGCCTTCATGTTCTCGTAGTCCCATTCGATCTTCTTCCCTGTGCGGATGGCGACGACGCCTAGCAACGCAAGTTCCGTCAGACGAGCCGCATAGCCAAATTCCGTTCCGCCGGGCTTGCCGCCCTTGATGGCGTCAATCCATTCACGGTGATGGCCAACTGAACGCGGAATCGACGGTTCAGGACGCGTGTAGTTGTCGTCATACGACTTCGGGAACAGCTCGGGGCGACCGCCCAGATCGGGGCATAGCATCGTGGCCTTTGTACCGATGAACATGGAGCCGCGGCTCGGCCATGGACGGCCTTCGGGCCAGCAGGCGGGAGTCGGCGGCCGCAGCCCGCCGTCCCACCATGTCACATGCAGGTCAGGCTTGTTGTAAGCGCCTTTGTAGAAATAATGGCAGATTTCGGCATGGGGCGTCAGTTCGGGGGACGTCTTGCCAGCTTGAAACGCCTCAACCGTCGTCGGTGCAACAAGATCCAGCGCCCAGCAAATCAAATCCATGTCATGGCAGACAAAATCGCCGATCGCGCCAAGGCCGAACGTCCAGAAATCCCGCCAGCGAACGGGTGCATAAACATGATGGTACGGACGGACGGGACGCGGCCCAAGCCACAAGTCCCAGTTCATGTCCGCAGGAGCGGCGGGCGTGTCCGTCGGAACGGCCGTCATCCATTTGTGCCAACGGGCGGCGGGCACCCATGCGTGGGCTTCCGTCACCGTACCGATGCCGCCGTCGCGGATGATCTCGATGGCCTGCCGCATGCCTTCGCGGGCATGGCCCAAGTTGCCCATCTGCGTCGCGACGTTCATTTCCTTGGCGACCTTCGCCATCCATCTGACTTCACGGATGTTATGGCCAAGCGGCTTCTCGCAATAAACGTGCTTGCCACGGCGCATGCAATAGACGGAGACGTAAGCGTGCAGATGGTCGGGAGTCGCGCAGACGACAGCGTCGATGTCCTTGTCCATCTCGTCCAGCATGACGCGGAAATCTTCGTATGCCTTGCAGACGAAGCCTGGATAGCGTTCGCCGTAGAATTTCGTGTATTCCTCCGCCGCCACGTCGCGGCCGACGGGATGCTTGTAGAAGAAATCGTCCTGATAGCGCGCAATCGGATCGGCGACCGCCACGACACGCACGTCCTCAAACGGCTTCAAATTGTTGATGACGCCCATGCCCATGCCGCCACAACCGACCAATGCCACGTTCACAATGTCATTCGCACTTTTGTAACCCATTTCCGCTCCTTGTTTGAAAACTTCTTGAAAACTTTTGAAACACTATACAAAAATATATTTTCACCTGTAAAGAATACATGGTTTTCAAGCTCATGTCAAATCTTTTCACACTTAAAAACACCATTTGACACACCTTTTCCATTGAAATTGTCTTTCAATACGTTAATATATTGAAACAACTTTTGACCATTCAACCTCCAATCCATTTACATACCATGATTTCCAACTGGCTCATCGTCATCATCATCCTGTCGTTTCTAGGACTGGAACGCCTTATCGTCACAACCACGACAAAAAATCCCAAATACATCAAATGGTACAGGAAGCTCCCCTTCCTCCACCCCAACGGCATTTCCGTCCTACGGCTCCCCATGGGCTTCATCGCAGCTGCACTTGCCGCATATAACCATTGGGTAGCCGCAACCCTTTGGTTTGCAGTCTTTATGATTACCGACCTCTCCGACGGTACCATCGCACGAAACTGCGACCTCCAGACGGAAATGGGCAAGTGGCTCGACCCGCTGTCGGACAAATTCATGTATTTTCCCGTCCTCTTCTACCTCTCCTGCGGCTCCGTGTTTTCATTCGGCCTCCAAATCCTCCCGTTCCCGTGGGTCGTCGCATTCATCGTCATCGACATGCTTGGACAGGCCTCCCGGCTCGTCGTCAAGAAAAAGGCCGCCAACTCCTTCGGCAAGGTCAAAACCGCGCTTGTAACCATCCTTCTGTCACTTATCTCCCTCGACCAGATCGATCCGCTGAAATTCGGCGATTTCACTGTCGTCAACAACATGCTTGTCTATTGCATGACCATCTCTGCGACCATTCTCGCATTCCTCTCCTTCTACTGCAAGATCATCCCCGACATCTGGTACGCCAACTCCTTCACACTAGCCAATTTCCTATGCGGAATCGCCGCCATTGTCTGCGCGTTCACAGCCTACCGCACCGACAAACTTAAATACTACATCTTCTGCTATATTCTCGTTTTCATCGGACAGTTCTTCGACCTTTTCGACGGACGAATGGCCCGCAAATACGGCTCCACCCCTCACGGCCCCATGTTCGACGACATCGCGGATGCCACATCCTTCGGCCTTGGTATCGCGTCACTTATATTCTGCAACCTCGCTTTCAGCGAAGACTGGATCCCCCCGTGGGCGGCCGCTCTAATCGCCGTTTTCTACGCCTGCTGCCTTTTCTATCGACTCTACCGTTTCCTGCATCCGACCCGCCAAATGCCTCCTGGCGTCTTCCAGGGGATGCCCGCCCCAGCGGGAGCCATCCTAGCGGGTAGCTCCGTCCTCTTCGCAACGCTGTTCGAACATCCCGCCGTCGGCCTCCTGTCCGCCGGCATGGTCATATTCACTTCCCTGCTAATGATTTCCAACATCCCCTACCGCCATTTCGGACAAGTCCTCTGGCCGACGATGCCACGCGGTCTGAAGATGATTATCTTCATTCTGATGATTATTTTCGTCTGTTTCGTCTTTGCACACAAATGCTACCGCCCCGCCTTCGTCTGGTGGTGCTTCGGCATCAGCCTTGCATACGCCCTCTACGGCATCAATTGGCCATTCCTGAAAAAACACCCCCCGGAAAACAAACCATGACGACAATGAAAAAAGCCACCTATCTTATTCTAGCCTTGCTATTTGCCGTCGCCGCATCTGCTCAAGGCATCTCACGCAAGGAGTTCTTCACGGAAATTGTCAATCGATCAAAACTCTACCAAAATGTCAAGACTTTCAACAAAAGCCTATCATCACGAGATTTATTTTCATACGCATTTTTCGTCTGCGAAGCCGAAACGAATCTAGACCAATTGGACGACATCTTCAAACACGCCGCCCGTATGCAGGACCGCGACAAAACCTCCCCTGGCTACGGCAATTTCCGCTGGTCTTGGCGCGACGGTCTTGTCATGGACTTCAACGCCGTCGAATTCTGCATGGAAATTGGAGCATTAATATGGATTCTCCATCGCGACAAGCTGACGGAATCACAATCCGTTCTTTTCAAAGAACTCCTCGACTATTCCGTTGAAGGCTGCCTCCGCCACAAGGTCTCGCCGTCCTACACGAACATCAGTATCATGAACGCACAGAATCTCGTGCTTCTCGGTGAAACGCTGAACCGTCCGGAAGTATTGGAGGAAGGCCTTAAGCGCCTCCGCGCGTTTGCCTTGCAGACCGCCCTCTTTGGTGTCTGCGAATACAATTCTCCTACCTACACAGGCGTCGATATCGGCTGTTTGCAGGTATTCAACCATTTCACAAAAACGCCTGAAGCCAAACAGATTACGGATAAACTGCTGAAGCTTTTCTGGTCCGAACTCGCCGCCAATTCATTACCGTCCGCCAAACGCTGCGTCGGCTCCCATTCACGCGACTACGACTATCTCGCCGGACGTGGCATAGTCGATTCATATCTCTACGCGGCAAATATTTATCAAGAAGACAATCCGAACAGGAGAATCCCCTACACGATGTTGATTTCCGACTGGCGGCCAACGGAAGACATTAAGAAACTCGCCTTTACGACGCCGCGTACAGTCACCTACACATGGGGCGGGAACAACAGCCAATACAGCTCCCTGTGGGTTGGAAACGACATCGCCCTCGGCATCGCGGGAGCCTGCTACCACAACATGGACATCCCCCTCGCCGTCAATTTCAAAGGGGAAAATCCTTATCTTCCAAGAGCTTATTTCATTGCGGACGGACGACGCGATCCGTATGGCAAGAAAGTCATCAACGAAGGCTCCGGCCCTCATCAGAAAACCCTCCATCTGAAGCCTTTCTGGAGCGGGACACAGGCTGGGAGAGATGCCTTGGGACTCGCCGTTTATCGCCCCTCCGACTATTCCACGGCGAACAATCCCACTCTTGAATCCCACATCGTCCTCCCACTCGAAGGTAACGAAATCTACATTGATGACACGCCTATTACGCTCGTTCCGGCAGAAACAACAGTCATTCCGCTGACGACGCAATCCTGCGTATTCGTCCGTTTTGGAAAAACTGCCGCCGCCTTCAATGTGCCGATAGCGACGAACATCAAAGGTGAAAACGCCCAAATCGCCTTTGTATGGGACAACAACGCCTTCAAGGTTGGTCGAATCACCGTCGCCCATCATGACCTCTGGGGGAATCCGCCGTCGAAGGCCGCCTTCCCCGCCGCCGCGTTCCGCGTCCGCGTAACGGACAGCGAAGGCGTTGACGCCGAACGCTTTGCCAAATGGCGCCATGATTTCATGGCCGCCAACCGCAACGCCACAGTCGTCCCGAATGAAAGCCTCGACATTGCTGTTCAAGGCGAATCGTCTGAACTCCAAATCAAGACGGTCCGCCCATTCAACATGACCTCCCAATGCGTTCCCGCCCCCAAACGCGACATTTTCGCCGTCAATGGCAAAGACATTGGCAAAGAACTGCTTGGCGACACGCCCGGCATCAAGGAGTACTTCGAAGAAATCACCAGAATGGAAATAGAAATCGTCAAGAACACGATTCCCGTGCTTCCCGGCCAGACAGCCAGATGGGAGGCGGAAAAAGGCGTCGTCGTCTCCAATATGGCCATCGGCAAAGACGAACTCGCCTCCGAAGGCCAATACGTCTGGGCACCTGGCGAAGTCGGTGCAAGAGGCGGCGGCAACGGCTCCGTCACATGGCTGCTGGACGTCAAAACCGCTGGAACCTACTACTTGTGGGGCTGTTTCTCCGCACCGACGCCGGAAGACGACTCATTCATCCTCCGCGCATTCATCGACGGGCAGGACGCCACCTTCATTGACGCGGAATGGCATATCCAGACAACAGACGGCCAAGCCTTCCAATGGCGCCAGTTCAAAGACCCGCTCGAACTGCCCAAAGGCAAAATCCGCCTCCGTCTCAAAACGCGTGAAGACGGCACGAAAGTCGATCAACTGTTCCTGACGCAAAACCCGAACGATACGCCGTAACTCTCCTACAAAGCTATTTATGCGATAAAAACAGCAATACCATCAGCACGTTTCCAAGCCACCTATCCGCCATAAGTGACCTTCACAGTTTTCCGCAAGCCCGCATTTCTTGTCCAAGCATCATTTAGAAATAATGCTATTTATCATTCTGTTTCTCCACTTGCGGCACGGTCGCTTCCACAATCATGCGGAGTATCTGGCGGTATTGACGTGCAGAAGTCCTTTTCTTTGCATTCCCTGCGGACTTGTGCGCCACGACCATGTTCATTGCTGGAAATACCGTAATATATTGGCCATACATACCTTCCGCAGAATAGGCGCCTTTGAACTGTTCAGGATACATCTTGTCACGGAGGAGCCACCACAAGATACCGTAGCCACAGTGTAAGTTATTATCAAGAGGCGAGATGACGGACGTGCTTCGTGCAACCCATTCTTCTGGGACCAACTGTTTGTCATTCCAACGACCTTTTTGGAGCATCAACTGTCCGAGCCGCGCCATATCACGCGTGGAAAAATGAAGATAGTAGGCAAGATGCTTCGATACCTTCGCATTCCCTGACAACTTATGCTGCTTTCTATTGAAATCCTCCATTCCAATCGGAATCGCCAAATCATGTTCAAAGGCATCATAGATATCCTGTCCTGTCTTGAGGGTGAAAACCGTTCCCGCGACGTTGAAATCCCAGTTGTTATAGACGAATTTCGTGCCATGCGGTGTCGTTCCGCGTTCGTATTTCTTGCCTTCGGGAATCCCGCCTGGATTCGAGGCTGGATGATAGACGCCTGAACGCGCCGTGATAAGATCATACACAGTCGCCTCCTTCTCCTGTGGAAGCAATTCCTGAATATCATCGATTCCAAGCTGCCCGATGGTTTCATCCAGCTTGATGGTGCCATTTGTGACATATTTTCCATAGAGCATGGAAAGGACGCTCTTCCGACATGACGCAGTATAGGATACCTGCTTGATGTCGCCGTATGTATAGATGATTTTCCCATTGACAACGACCACAAGCCCAGTAGTCCCCGTATTCTTCTGTGCGTATTCAGCTATTTTCTCAAGCCTATCCTTCTGGAAACCAACGTCTTTTGGCTCCGCATACTGCCATGGGGTGGCATGGACAACATCAACGCATAAAAGGAAGAGCCAACAGATGGATGAACGAAAAAACATATTCATGTCAACAAGCCCTTCCATTCCCTTTTTAAATCCAATTATAAATCAATAACATTCTTCTCGAGACTCAAATATATGTCATGTAGAATGTCACTCATATCCTTGTTTCCAATTTTCGATACAACTTTCCTTTTCAAGTGTCTCCACTCCAATGACATAAAAACAAGAACCAATAATCACTTTTCCTCCTGAATCACATAAAGCGGACGATGCTTTACTTCGCGATAGATTTTGGATATGTAAAGCCCCATCACACCTAACATGATAAATTGCAATCCGCTGAAAAACGTCAGGCAGACAATAATCGTCGTATAACCTTGGATGGTTTCATTGAAGAACAATGTCTTGACAATCGTCTTGATACACAAAACCGCAGCAAAAAGGCATGTCAACAGACCAATTCCCAAAGACATACTCAATGGAACCGTAGAAAAAGCCGTAATGCCTTCCAAAGCATACTTGAATAACTGCCAGAACGACCATTTTGTCATCCCTTGCCGACGTTCCGCATAATCGTAGTACAACCATTTGACACGATGTCCCACCCAAACGAATATCCCCTTCGAGAAACGGTTTGACTCTTTCAATGACAACACGGAACGCACATACGCACGGTTCATCATGCGGAAATCCCGTGCGCCTTCCTGCAATTCGATATCCGTCATCCGCGACATGAGCCAATAAAATGCCCGCGCACAGGCATTCTTAAACAACCCATTGCGGTCACGACTCTTGCGGCACGCCGCAACACAATCGCACTCACCGCTTTCCAATGTGTCGAACATCTCCGGCAGCAATGTCGGCGAATCCTGCAAGTCCGCGTCCATGATGACCACATAGTCGCCTTTTGCGCTCTCCATTCCCGCCAGCATCGCCGCCTCTTTTCCGAAATTGCGGGATAAGGAACAATAGTGAACTCGTTCATCAACAACACGTAAGGCTCTTATGGCATCCAATGTACCGTCATGCGAACCATCGTCCACGAAGCGAAATTCCAGCTGCGCCCTCCCGTCCAGCGGACGCAGGGCTTCCAAGACAGTTTTGTAAAGAAGCCCTACACCGCTTTCTTCATTATAACATGGGATGACGAGGGAAATCAGTTTCATGGGAAAATCCCTTGCAGTATAAATAAAATGGTATGCGCTACTAACGGTGGGACGCCGTCGCTACCAATAATTTACTTCTGCTTTTGGGCTTTTTCCATTGCCTTGATCTGTTTCAGTTCTTTCAAACCGCCAGAAAACACCATATAGACAATCGGAATGAACACCAAGGTGACTAGCGTAGAAGAACTTAAGCCGCCAATGACGGCTCGCGCCAACGGTGCCGTCGATTCACCGCCTTCACCAAGGGCGAGTGCCATCGGAATCAGGCCGAGAACCGTCGTCAATGTCGTCATGAGAATGGGACGCAGACGGCGGCGCGCCGCCTCCAGAATCGAATCATAAATCGTCGAGTTCTCCATCGCCCGCAACTGCTTGATTTCATCAACAAGAATAATGGCGTTGTTGACCACGATGCCAGCCAGCATGATACAGCCGATGGCCGATTCCATGTTGATGGTCGTGTTCGTCACAAACAGCATAATCAAGACGCCGATAGCAGCCAAAGGCACGGAGAACATGACGACGAACGGGTCCTTCAGAGACTCGTACTGGCAGGCCATGACCATATAGACCAATACGATAGCCAGCACGAACATCATCACCATGTCCTGGAATGTCTTGACCTGATCGTCCCAGTTGCCGGAAGGACGGATGGAAAAGCCCTCCGGCCGCAGGATCTTGTCCAATTCGGGCTGCGCGGCTTTGATGAGTTCTCCGATGCTCGTATCCTTGTTGTTGAAGTTGCAGTACAACGTGACGACACGTTCCTTATCTTTACGGTCGATTCGGACGGCACCCTTGTGGGCATGAGTCTTCGTCACATTGCGCAGATTGATCAACTCGCCTTTGTCGTTCGTAACCAACAGGTCATGAATTTCATCCAAACGACGGCGATCCGAATCCTTGATCTTCACGACGATCTTGTATTCGTCGCCTTCTTCACGGTAGTTCGTAGAGGAGACACCCGCCACGGACGTTTCGAGGAAATCAGCAATCGTGTTAACATCCAGTCCGAGCGTTGAGGCTTTCGTCCTGTCGATTCCAAATAACTGCTCGGGCGTTCCAGATTCTCGTGAAATACGGACATCCGTCACGCCCGGAATGCCCAGCATGACCTCCTGGGCTTGCCGCGCCAATTCGTCGCCCGTCTCCATGTCATAGCCGCGGATGTCGATTTCAAGACGCGAATCCGCGCCGCCCCCCATCATGCGGTTAAAGAAACCAAGAGACGGATCGACACGCACTTTCGCGCCTGGATAACGTCCAGCCAGCAACTTGCGCAAATCAATCGCGACCTCTTCGCTGCTCCGCTTGCGGAATTTCGGCTTCACTAGATATACCGTCATCGTCGATGTATGAGCGGCGGACCCCATCCAGACGGAACCGCCGATGTTGGACTGCATCTTGTCGTATTCCGGCACGTTCTCTTGGATGAACCGCTCAATTTCAGCAGCCAGTTCATTCGTGATGCCAACGCGCGTTCCGACATCCAAATCTACGCGGACACGGATTTCACTTTCGTCAGTCTCCGGCATGATTTCCGAACCGATCATCTTCCACAGACCGAAGCAGACCACAATCAAAACCACGACGATGCACGTCACGCGGAACCAATGGTGCAGACAGTGGATTAGGAAACTCCTGTAAGCAGTGGAAAGCGAATCCAAAAACTTTCCAATTCCCGTATAGATAGCACCATGTTTAACCTCTTTAATTCCAAGCCTTTCAAGACGGCGGCGTGAAACTTCGCCCAACTGCGCCGTCAGCATCGGCACGAGCGTGATGGCTGTCACATAGCTGCTCAACAGGGAGAAGCAGATGACGGACGCAAGTTCGGAGAACATGATGCCGACCATTCCTTCCACGAAGAACATCGGCAGGAAGATGACCAGCGTCGTCAAGGTGGAGGCCAAAATCGGCGTCGCAACTTCGCTCGTCCCCTTGTCAGCCGCCTCCAGATTTCCGAGTTTCTCTTCGTCTCGTACTCGGTTGATGTTTTCCAAGACGACGATCGAATTGTCAACCAACATACCAACACCCAGTGCCAAACCACCCAACGTCATGATATTCAATGTGTAACCAGTGAAATAAATCAACGCAAACGTCGCAATGATGGAAATAGGAATGGATGTTCCGATGACGAACGTCGCCGCCCAGTTCCGCAGGAAGAACAGGATGACGACGACCGCCAAAAGACCGCCCTGCCACGCCGAATCGCCGACGTTGCGGATGGAGTTGCTGATGAACTCCGCACTTGTGCGCAATATCTGGATGTTGATCTGCGGATATTCTTCGTTGATGCGCGCCATCGCCTTCTCGACGCCGCGGACGACCTGCACCGTGTTGCGGTCAGACTGCTTGAACACCATGATGCGGATACCGTTCTTGCCGTTGATATGGACGGACGTCGTCTCCTTCTCCCACGAATCCTCCACTTCGGCGATGTCCTTGATGCGGATTGTCGAACCATTGCGTACATCAACAACCGTCTCGCGTATTTCGTCCAAACTCTCGTATTCACCAGGTGTACGAAGCAAGACCTCATAGTTACCGGAATCAATCGTTCCAGCAGGCGATGTCAAATTTTGCTTGTTTAACACATTCAAGACGGTCTTTGTCGAAATTTTCAACGCCTTGATCTTTTCAGGATACAAATTGACATGGATTTCGCGTTTGCGGCCACCGAGGATGTTGACATTGCCGACACCATCGACTCGCTCCAGAATAGGTTCAATCTGGTCTTCGATGAAATCACGCAGCTTCACAGGATCCAAATCGGACGCACAGCCAAGCATGGCGACTGGTGCAGACGCAGCATCGAATTTCATCAGTCGCGGACGATCGACATCGTCTGGCAAAGCACTGACAATACGGTCGATACGATCACGAACATCGCTTGTGGCCGCGTCAATGTCCGTCCCCCATTCGAAAGAGATACGGACGGTCGAACGACCTTCCGACGAACTGGAGCGGATTTCCTTCACGCCAGGAACCGCGCTGACGCCCTCCTCGATGGGGCGTGTCACCAGCTCCTCAACATCTTCAGGGCTGGCATCTTCGTATGTCGCGGATACTGTCACAGCCGGAAACGTCACGTCCGGCATCATATCTACAGGCAACTTCATCAACGCTACAAGTCCGAGAATAATAACGATCAACGAGACCATCGTCACAAAAATCGGACGCCTTATTGAAAAACTGGCAATGGCTGACATTCTTATCTATCCTAAAACCAATCGCTTAAATGCACAAAGAAATACGCTTCCAAATAGGACATCAACGGCGTGGCAGACGAATCAACGTATCCTCACGCAACAGGTGGTTGCCCATCGTAACGACCTTGCCGTTCGCGAAATATGACTCATCTTCCTCTTTTACAGGCTTCACTTCAATGATGTCGGCCGTCTTGAATCCCTCAATCACAGGAACAAAATGGACTTTCATCTCAGGTTCCGCTCCGACGGAGAAGAACAAGCCAAGAATATCATTACGGCGCACAACCGCCGAACTTGGAACAAGATAGATATCTTTATGACGATCGAACTCAATTTCGATCCTCACGAACATACCGGGCTTCAAGAGACCGTTTGGATTCTCGATTTCAATTTCAACACGGCCTTGACGTGCATTTTCATCAATCTTCGGCGCAATGCGGACGATGTGGCCGCTGAAAAACTTATCCTTCGAACCAGGGGCTCCATTCGGATACGCATCCACAAACACTTTCGCCAACTGACCTTTCTGCAGACGCGCATAGTCCTGCTCGACCGTCGAGACGATGGCCCGCATCTTGGACAAATCGACGACGCTGATAATCGGCGTGTTCACCGCAAGCATCGCACCTGGATCGACAAAGCGTTCGGCCACATAGCGGACATTCGAACCGCCTTCCCACGCAGCCGCGATTTTCGTGTAGGACAAACGCGTGCGCGCCGCCTCCAACGCCGCCTTCTGCTTCACCACCTGGCTTTCCTTGATCGCCACATCCGTCTCAGCAATAGCGAGTTGCGTCTTTGCCAACTCTACTTTCGATCGTGCGATATCAACTTCGGACACGCGAACTTCATACGTCGCCTTTGCGGAGTCCAGTTCTGCCTGCGTGTTCAAATCATCACGCCGCAACTGCTCATGGCGCTCCAATTCCTTCTTCGCCAACGTCTGCTGCGCCAAAGAGGATTTCACACCGGATTCAGTAGCCAAAATCTCCGTCTTCGCGCTCATCACGCCTGCCTGCGATGACTTAACCTGCGCTTCACAGACCACCAGAGCGGCGGACTCTTCGTTTACAGACTGTTGCTGTTCGTCGTCGTCCAACTCCGCCACGGGATCGTTCAGCTTCACTTCATCGCCGATATTGAAATTCAACGTCTTGAGACGACCAGCCGTCTTCGGCGAGATGTTGAACAGGCTGTCCGCCTCCAATGATCCCGTAAAGTTGCCGATGTCAGCGAGTTCGCCCTTTGTGATATCCGCCAGCGCCACCGTCACAGGCGCGGTGTTCTGTGGCTTCATCTCCTCCTTCTGTGTCATTTTCTCCTTGACGCGATATGCAATCAACGCACCAAGACCAATCAGGAACAAAATACCGATAACCGCTAGAAACTTTTTCATAATCTACAAATTGACAACCTGTTATATATTTATTTGATTTTTTGGGATTATATAATTCCGCTGGGAGACACCTTTTTTACACAGCGACTTCCTATAGCTTAAAACACCAAATGCCAACAAACACCCTCAGCAGGCACGACATGGATTTTGGCATTTTCCGAAACTATTAATATCCTTTCAAATCTTCTGATTTCAAGAAAATTTCCAAACATTTGTTTGAATTTTTGTCAATTTTCATGCAAAATGGGCTTCCAGCAGCTTGAAAATTGTCGGCGTGAATCCGAACTCCCCCATCAATGCCTTTGCCTCCTCCAATGCCGCCTTCCGCCGTTCCAATGGAATTTCACTTTTACTTCCACGAATCAACAGATTCTTTGGCGTATGTGATAAATCCACAAACTCAAGTACTTGTGTCTTGTATCCAACCACGGTCAACAAATTGGCGCGAATGGCATCCGTCGCCATCGCCGCAAACCGCTCCTGAATGATGCCATAGCGTGTCAGAATCGGAAACCGCCCTCCCGTCATCTGTTTGTTCAGTTCATGCTGGCAGCACGGCACGGAAAAAATATGTTTCGCACCCCATGAAACGGCGTTGTACAGTGCATAATCCGTCGCAGTATCACATGCGTGGAGCGACACGACCACATCCACAACATCCTTCGGCTGGAATCCCGCTATGTCACCGACTACGAACGACATCCCATCATAACCATACTTTTTCGCCGCCTTGTTGCATGCCGCGATGACGTCCGCCTTCAAATCTACTCCAGTCACGACGGCGCGAATTCCTTTAACCTTTAATAAATAATAATAAAGAATGAAAGTCAAATAGGATTTGCCACAACCGAAATCGACGACATGCAGTGTCTCGCCTTCGCCTATCTCGGTTAACGTGTCATCCATCATTTCCAAAAAACGGTTGATTTGCTTATACTTATCGTAATGAGACGGCACGACTTTTCCATCTGGCGTGAAGACTCCCATATCGACCAGCGGCGGCACGATCTCCCCTTCGGGCAGGATATAGTTTTTCACACGATTGTGTTGTTCAGACGGCGCGGCGGCGTTTTTGTTCGCCTTGCGGCTGAACATCGCGCGGCCGCGTTTCGCAACGCGCAGATTGTATTCGTATGATTCGCTCCAGGCGTTCAACTGGCGATAGCCTTCCTCAAATCGCGACAGAACATATGGATACATCTCTTCGCTAGTCAAATTTGACTGAAAGGCCTGACGGTTCACAATCCGTTCGGCCTGATATCCGTTCGCCAGACGACGAAGCGTCTCACGCATACCGTCCGGCCCGCTCAATACCAGCTTGTACGGATTATCCGTCAAAATCCGCTTCAGATATTGTTGTAAATCATTTTCCGAATCCATCGTTCAGACCGTTCAATCCTCCAGTTCCTTCATCCAAACAGCGAACGACGCATCCGACGGCATCGCCAAACCACCGCGCGGCGACAGGCTGATTTCCGTCGCCTTCACGCCGTCGGGCATGCAGCTCCGCTTGAACTGCTGCGTGACAAAACGCCTCAGGAAATTCTTCAGATATCCTTTCAGCTGCTCCTTTGTGAACTCCTTTCCGAAAACCTGCTCCGCCAAAAACAGAATCTTCTTCGGCGACGCTCCGTATTTGAAGAAATGATACAGGAAGAAATCATGGATTTCGTACGGCCCACGAATGTCTTCCGTCTTCTGCTTGATCTTGCCCTGTTCGTCCGCCGGAAGCAGTTCGGGGCTGACCGGCGTGTCGATGATGTCCTGCAGAATCGCCTTCACCTTCGGCAGCCGTTCCGCGCCGACCCACGCGATAATCGTGCGCATCAACGACTTCGGAATGGAACCGTTCACGCCGTACTGCGCGATATGGTCACCATTGAACGTGCACCATCCCAACGCGATTTCAGACAAATCGCCTGTTCCGACGACTAATCCATTGAATTTGTTCGCCAAATCCAGCAGAATCTGCGTCCGTTCGCGTGCCTGCGCGTTTTCATAGACAACATTCCGTTCATTCGGATCATGGCCGATATTCGCAAAGTGTTCCAGACAAGCGTTTTTGATGCTGATCTCCCACAGTTCGACGCCAAGCTTGCGGCAGAGATTGCAGGCGTTTTCATACGTGCGGTCGCTTGTGCCGAAGCCAGGCATCGTGATGGCCCACACGTCCGACGGCTTGCGTTTCAGCATTTTCATCGTCTCGACACATACCAACAGCGCCAACGTCGAATCCAATCCGCCTGAAATACCGAGCACAAGTTTCTGCGCATGAACATGTTCCACGCGTTTAGCCAGCGCCGCCTTCTGGATTTCGAAGGCCTCTTCGCAAACCACCGCGCGTTCCGCCGCATTTTCCGGAATAAATGGCGAACGCGCCAGCGGACGGCGCAAATCCTTCGGCTCAGGCCATTTCTGCATTTCGATATAACAATACTCTCCTTCCTTTTCTAGTTTGGCGATTGCCTCCCCGAATTCATGATCCGCCAGCCGCGCTGCATTCAAAGTCTCTGTATCTATGTCCGTTAGAATCATCTGCGATTCACGCTGGAACAACTTGTTTTCCGCCAAAACGACACCGTTCTCCGCGATGATCGCCTGCCCGCCGCAGACCGTGTCCGTCGTCGATTCCCCAACGCTCGCAGACACATACGCATACGCGGCCTTGCAGCGTTCACTTTGGACGCGAACCAAATCCCGCGTCTTTTCCCGCGTACCGACATAATCCGTCTTTGCGGCAAGGCAGACAATAAGATTCGCTCCCTGCAAGGCTTTTTCCGAACTCGACGGCATGGTCTTTTCAAATTCATTGCCAAATTCAACAGCAAACGTCAGATCATTTGCGCCCTTCCAGCCATCAAAACTGAAAAGCGAATTATTCGCAAAATGAAAATCCACGTTTTGGCCTGCGTATGTGGCACTTGCATTGACAATATGGTCAGCGGAAGAAAACACGCGATCGTTCTTCGTATTGGCCATTAGCCCCAGAATCTCTCCATTCTGGGCAACTACGGCGACATCGAACAGCCGATAGTTCCAGACCATCGGTGTTCCGAACACGAAGACAGGCCCTTTCGGAAGTTCTTTCAGCAGACGCGCGACGCCGTTTTCCGCCACCGTCAGCAACGCCTGGCTGCGGAACAAATCGCCGCAACTGGCGGTCGTCACGGAGAGTTCCGGAAACACGACGATGCCCGCCTTCTCCTTCGACGCCTGTTTCGCCAACGTCAGAATCTTGTCGCAGTTGTAATCGACATCCGCCACCCGACATTCGGGCACGCACAATGCAATCCGCTGAAATCCGTACATCGCCGTTTTCCTTAATTGTTGTTGTCTTTTTCGTTACTTGCTCAACGCATGGGCGACCGCCGCCACGGACTTCAACAGCCCTGTACGGCAAGCCTCCAACGCAGGCATCGCCCAATAGTTGCGGTTGAACAATTCCAATGACAGAATCGTGCCGCCGTTGCGCTCCACGATTTGCAGAATCTTGTCCAACGGGGCGATGCCGTCGCCCGGAAACACGCGATCCGCATCTTTGATGGTCTCGCGTGGAGGATTCGCGGGAAAGTCGTTCAGATGCAGCACAGGCAAAGCCTGCTGACTGAGCAGCCGCATCGCCTCATAGTTGCCGCCGCCCTTATATATATGGTAAACATCCAGCAGAATCGCCGCCTTTGAATGCGCCGCCGTCGCGGCGATTTTCAGCACGTCTTCAATCTTGCTCAGATTCGCGGAAAAGCCCCACAGTTCCAGAAGTGGTTGAACACCAAACTCGTCGCCAAGCTTCAAAACGGCTTCGTAACGCTCTTGAAAACGCGACAAATCGATCGGCTTGTCCGTCGCGCCGACAGGCGGGCACGCCAGCCGTTTGCCGCCAAGCTCCGCCAAAGC
The DNA here is from genome assembly GCA_017964325.1 of Victivallales bacterium. The sequence goes on from JAGCSE010000273.1 coordinate 24,891, forward strand.
CTCCATGTCACGACGGACTTCATCCAATCCCGCCTGTCGTTCTGCACCGTCCTCCACCGCCCATTTGCCGAAGCCTATTGCGCTCTCGACGGACAGTCCCAACTCCACAATATGTTCGCGCAGAGGCTTTAACGATCCTTTTGTCTTGCGGTACGCATGGATTTCCCGCATCCATGGTTCGACGGAATCGAAGCCCGCTTTCGACGCCACTACCATTTCGTCCTCCAGACTCAATTTCTGGCCGCTGATCGTCCCTGTGTTGAGGCAATATCTGAACATATTTAACCTTCGATTTTAAAGCTTCGTACAAAATTACTTCATGGATTTAAAATCAAAAGACATGCCAAACCAGGCTTCCATACCCATGTATGACATGTCTCATGAATTGCTTTACATAAAATGTAATTCCATCCTGTCAACCATATTTATAAGAGGCTACTTATAAAGATAGCCTCATTATCAAACAGGTCTTATTCTTCACCCAGCACAGGTTCTTCATTGAACCAGTCGATCATTTCCTTAGGCAGTGCGCTGATTTCAATGATCTGGCCATGTTCACCGTTGGGCATTTCCATGCGGTCACCTAACTTACGGCCAATGAGCAACTTGCCAAGCGGAGTCTCGAAGGAAATCATATTACGCGTCGGAATCGTGTCCAAAAGCCCCAACACATAGTACATCTCCTGACGACCGCCGGAGAATTTAACCGTGACAGCACTGCCGAGAACAACCGTATCTGAAACTTCGACATCGTGGAAATCCGTGCCGCGCAAATCCACCAGACTGCTTTCGTACTGCTTACGTGTCTTGCCGAGCAGGGCCTGCTGTTCCTTCGCGAACTTGTATTCGGAATTTTCACGCAAGTCACCAAGGCTGCGGGCATGCTCCAACGCGTCCGCATTGGCCGGTATCTGTTCTTCGACAAGATTTTTGAGTTCCAACTGGCGTTTCTTGAGGCTCCTCCAGCTCGTAATACGCGGCAGGGCGACGTGCTGCTGGATGGCTTTGCGCTCTTCCACTAGATGTTTGTATTCAGGATACAAGCGGATAATCTTCACTTCGAGGCTCTGGCGGTCTCCTGCCTCCAGCAACGGCATGCGCTTGACACAGCGAACGAAATCCGTCACCTTTTCCTCGTCGCCATCATCCATTACCAACCGCTGGAATGACTCGTCGTTCATTAGCAAACGGAAGACATCGCGATGCGCCTTCAAATAGCTGCCTTTCACTTCCTTCTGCAATGTGCGGAACAGGAGGGGCGCATTTGTCAGATAACGCCGTTTCATATCATCTTTATCGGATTTCCAAAGCCAATACACCAAATCGGCCGAGACATCGCCCGCCGCGAGTGCATCCTCCACGCACTGTGTCAGCATGGCGCGCTCATTGGCATCCACAAGATTCCTTTCCGTGCTGGACCACAGGCGGCAAGGCATTTTCAGCGTCTGGATGATGAGATATTCCACGCCTTTGGCCTGTTTTGTCACAGCGAACCATGGCACGACCAGCTTGCCGGCAATCTTGTCGCTCGCCTCCACGAACAACGCATCGTTTTCCCAAACCACTGCCTTCTGCTCCGCCAGACTGGCGATCGCCGTCGCAAAGCCAGGCTTCATCGACTCAGGCAACAGATGGGCGAGCATTGCAAGTCCCGCCGCAAACAACGGCACCATATCCTCACGGGCGACCGCGCCATTGAAAAGATTCAACACATTCGCCACATCCGCGTCTACCGAATCTTCGATTGCAGAAACCTGCTTCAACCGTTCGTTCAATTCGAGAAGGCTTCGGCTCTGCAACCAGCTCTTGGTTCCAGATATATCATTCTGCTCCGCAGGAGCGGCATTTCCATCTTCCGCCTTCGCGGTTGGTGCCACGCCAGACGTCAACGTCTTGTACTGCCCTTCGTTCATCACCAACGGCACAAGCAACGTCCTGCCGGGATTCAGCAACGGCGGCTGCGCACTGATAATGTGTTCGTTGATGTATGCCGTCATTGCGGCAAGTGACGTCTTTTCAGGCTTTACACGCTTGTCAAGCCATTTCTGGACATCACAATCAACATCGATAATCATCAAATTGCAAAGGACATTGCGAAGCGTGAGAATCTGGTGTTCGACCTTTCTGTCGCCAGAATTTTTCTGCCCTGCCGTCTGCTGTTTAATGAATGCAATCTTCACCATGCTGTTCATTTCATTTATGGCTTCGAAATAGCCGATGCCAAAGGAGTCCATGAAACAGTAGATTTTGTCCGCTTTTTCCTTCAAACGGGCGTTGACGGTCTGAATCGCTTCCAGAACCTTGAGATGCTTTCCAACCTTCAGAAGACTTTCAGTTGGTTTCTGCAGCCACAAGGCATCAACCAACCCATCGGGATTCTTCCAGCTTGCATAAACCTGCTTCACCCAAATGGAATATAGATTGCGGTAAATCACACCGTCGAGCCCCGCCATCAGCATCGCACGAACGAGCGCCATCTCCGCAGCGTCCAACTGCTTCAAGGAAGCCCTCTCCGCAAATTTCTGCATTCCATCCTCCCAGATTTTACGGATGGAGCTATCCCAGCTTGAACAATCCGCCGGCTGGGCTTTCGTCAGTATCTCCGCCAGTTCACCGAGGGCGGAACCATCGGAAACTGCGGCGGCCTCAAAAAGTTTTTCAAGTTCATCCGTGCCAGTCAAATACGTGTTGGAGTCAACCATTTTCGTCACCATGCCTTGTTAATTTTTTAAATTTATTTGAATATTTATTTAACTACAAATTTATTAACGGTTTGTCTTCCGATAGTTGGATTCCACATGGGAAGCGATTTTCCGCGCCTCCTGCTCGCTCCACAACGGCGGAATCATCACATAGCCGCTTTCATCGTATGGCGGAATGACCATCGTGCCGCAGACATATCCGTCAAGCAGAACCACCAGCGTCTGCCGTGCGTATTCCCCCGTCGCCTGCCGCCATACTCCAATGCCCTTGCGGTCCAACTGCAAACGTAGCCCCCATTTGCCATTGTCTCCAGGAACCAATTCCACCGCTCCAAAGAACGATGAATCCAATATGCGGAAACGACTGACAACATGGCCGTTTTTGCCAAGTACGTCATAAACAGGCTGAATCAGCTCCGTTTCGGGCGCAAACGCATCCCGCTTGACCTCCCTGTGCAGGCTCAGGCAGAACACAGGCGGCTCAAAATACGTGCATCCCGCACACAGCAACAATGGCAACAGTAGCCACAAGTTCTTAATTTTATTCATCTTATCCATAAATCACTCCGTCTCGTCCAATTTCCTGTACAACGTTCCCTTGCTGATTCCAAGCATTTTCGCGGCCTTCTCCTTGTCGCCTCCACATTCGGTCAATACACGATTGATGTATTCACGTTCATATATCCGCAAAAACGCCTTCAGCGTCATTCCCGCGCTCCGCGGAATATTACCCGATGCAACGTCAATTTCGTCCGTTTCATCTCCTCCGCCGTCATTCAACCGCAGTTCTTCGGAAGACGGACGCAGTTCGTCAGGCAAATCATAGACACTCAACGGAGTCCCCGCCTTTTCCGACAACGTCATAATGCGGCGAAGCGAGTTCTCAAGCTCGCGAACATTGCCAGGCCAATCAAGTTTGGACAACGCCTCTATAGCCTCGTCCGTAAATCCACCGAAACCACCGCCCTGCTCCGACGACCACTTTTCCGTAAAATATCGAATCAACAGTGGAATGTCACTGCGACGTTCGCGCAAGGCGGGCAACCGCAAAGGAAACGCACAAAGACGGTAATACAAATCTTCACGGAAACGGCCGTCTTTCATCCGCCGCTCCAAATCTTCGTTCGTCGCCGCCAGAACTCGCACATCTACTTTCGTTGCCGTCACACCGCCAACAGGACGGACAAGCGCGTCCTGCAAAACCCGTAGCAACGACCGCTGCATCTCAAGCGGAATCGAGCCGATTTCGTCCATGAACAGAGTTCCTCCATCCGCCGCCTGAAACAAGCCCTCTTTGTTTCGAACAGCCCCCGTAAATGCGCCTTTCACATGGCCGAACAACTCCGATTCCAGCAAATTGGCGGGTATCGCCGTGCAGTTGATGGCGACAAATGGACGAGACCGACGGTTGCTCAAACGATGTAACGATTTCGCAACCAACTCCTTGCCTGTTCCGCTTTCTCCGCGAATCAAGACGGACATATCCGTCCCCGCGACTTTTTCCATCTGCGAATACAACGCCTGCATCAGCGGATGCTCACCGATGATCAGTCCGTAATGCAATTCCGGCATCATTTGCGGCTTTGCTTCCGAAATCTCCTCCACTTTCGCCGCAACCGTCTCATCCGACTGTGTCACACCATCGTTGCCACGTGACTTCAGCCGTTCGCTTCTCGCCGCCAACACTTTCTCCAGCAACCGTACAGCCTCCTCCGAACGGACGGGACGAACCAGAAAACCAGCCGCGCCTTCCCCCAGAATATCCTTTCCCTCTTCTAAATCCGCATAGTCGATGACAACCACAACATCCGCACTTTCCGTGTCATCCGCACGCTTTTTCAGCAACTCGCGCCCGAAAACCAAACCACAGACAACGACATCCCATGGTCCCGCATTCAGAATCTCGCCCTGAGCATCTTCTTCACCACATGATTTGACGCGGTATTCCAGGCTCCTGAACAAGCTCCGAAGGACGTCACTCAGATTTGTGTCGTCAACGGCTATCAGTATCTTGGTTTTCATCGGCATCGTTTTTTCTTATCCTTTTGTCTCCATTATAATGTATTGTCTCAAACCAATCTCGCAAGTCAACAATGCCCCACTATACCCAAAAAGAAAAATGATTTTTGAGCATAATGGACATTTTGTTTGTTCAATATGTTAAGATTGTGTTGAGATCAGGCGAAGACCCATTGGAGCATCGTCATATAGACAACCGTCGAAATGATGATGCTAAGAAGAGGATTGCGCCTCCAAAGATGCAGGGCAATACAGACGGCACAAGCGATTATTTCAGGCAAACCGTATGGGCGCGTCAGAATTTTCGTGTCGCGGAAGCAATAGACAACCAGCATGCAGATGACAGCGGGGCTGATGACGGAACCAAGATAGAGAATGACTTTCGGCGGCTTCTTGCTGCCGCCAAACGCCGCAAAAACAAAGCCACGAATAGCGTAAGTCACCAGAAACATGATAATTACAGCAGCCCAAAGGTATGACAGGGTGAGTTCAGGCATGGCTGGTGTCTCCTTCTCCAATATTTATGGAATTTTCCAAACGGCTGCGGAGGGCCAGCAAGGCGATCAACCCGACGACTATGGAGGGAATCAGCATATTGGCGGGATAAACAAGCAGGCCGACGATGGCGCTGCACAGGCCGACAAGCGCAGGAACGCGGTTGGCCTTTGTCTTTAGCTGATCCAGAAGGATGACCATGAACAGCGCCGTCATGGCGAAATCTATACCATTGGAATTAAAGGAGATAAGATGTCCTGCGACATTTCCTGCGATGACACCGACAATCCAATAGAGATGGTCGAACATCGCAATGAAAAAGCAATACGTTATGGAGTCTTCACCGTCGGGATGATTATCCGCAACTTCGAGAGCGAACGTCTCGTCCGTCAGCGTAAGAATCATGTAAAGCTTGAGCAGCAATGGGATATGCCGCCAGCGGTCGATAAGCGGAAGACCATAGAGGGCATAGCGGATGTTGATGCTCAAGGTGAGAATGGCGATGGTGAACAACGCCGTATGTTTTTTGAGCATATCGACGAGCAGAAACTGCAACGTACCTGAAACTGCGGTGGCACTGGTAAAAAAGGCCCAGAAGGCGCCAAGCTCTGTTTCCTTGGCCAACAGGACGCCACCAGCAAAACCCATCACGAGATAGCCCAGCATGACAGGAATGGAGGCTTTCCAAGAAGCTAATGCAACTGTTTTTGTGAATTTCATGATTCTTATATCAATATTGCCGCGCTATGCGCGGCGGTCGCGCTGGAGCGCGCCCCTTCCACTTGCTTCAAGCTTTTACTGGCCAATCGCGGTCAACAAAGTCGATGACTTTGTAAAACGCTTCCAGCGAGGCATTTGGATTGGCGAAAACGTTGCGCGTGAAGCCGATGGCATAATGGCGTTTGCGGTCCAGAAGCCCTTGCGAACCACTCCAACCACTGTGCCCAATGATGCGGCTGACGTCATCGACCGGGCCGGATAGCATATAGCCTAGGCCAAAAAGCGCCCAATTGCCTCTCACCATTTCAAACGGGTCGTCGGGACTGCGCAACGGTTTGGCGGCATTGGCGACAGTGTCGCGATGAAGAAGGAGCCCTGTGTCGAGCGCCGCATAGTGTCGTGCGATGGAAAGGGCGTTGGACATGGCGCAGGATGCGGGATTGCAACAACGTCTAAAAAGCGGTTTGTTCATCCATTCCAAGCCCGCCTTGTCGTAGCAGCTACCATCCTTGGCGGCAACAAGATACGCCGCGTTGCGCGATTCTTCGTCTCCCGCCCCATAATAGAAACGATCCATATCGGCCGGATTGGCCACAAGTTCGTTGAAAATCTGCGGAAAGTTCTTTCGTCCAAGCAGATGACAGATCATGCCGCCCACCAGCCAACCGTATGTGACAGGGTGGTACTGTTGCTTTGTACCAATGGCGTAGGCAGGTCGCGCCTCAGCGATTTTCTCCGTCATCGTCCAGAAATCCGCCTGTTCCGCCTCCGTGGAAGACGGAACGATGTAAAGTCCACAACGATATGAAAGTATGTGCCAGACCTGCATATTCTCCTTTCCATTGCAGGCGAATTCGGGCCAGAAGTCACGGACGTATGTGTCATAGTTGACAAGACCGCGTTCGACGAGGCGGTGAAATGCCGTTGAACAAGGAGCCTTGCCGGCGGAGTAGATTGGAAAAATCGTGTTTTCGTCAACCTTTTTCGTCTTTGTCCAGTCCGTCCACCCCGCATAGACGTTGACTTCCAGCTTGCCGTCAATGTAAAGCGCGGCTTGACAACCGCATTCCAGGTCTTGCTCGACGACGGCATTTAGGGCATTTTGTACTTTATCTTGAAGATCCATGATGATTATCCATGCTTTCTAGATATTCTAGTGATTTTAGATAGTCTAATATTTCTAAACAATCTAGCATTTCTAGGTCTTCCAGAAAAAAGGCGCACAGCATTCGTAAATGCCATGCGCCTTTTGATGATTCATTCAACAATCCAATCTGTTCAGATTAGAAGCTGAAGCTGAGCTTGATACCCCACAGGGTGTTCATGCCGCTCTTGCTGTTCGGGCTGCTTTCGGATTTCCAGACTTCGCGATAGTCGTGGTCGAGAACCCATGCCAACTGGGCGAAAGGACCGAAGGAGATGTTTTCGGTGATTTCGTAGGTAAGATCGGAAGACCAGACGAGGGTGGAGAGACCATTCTTGTAGCTGTCGAGGAGGCCTTCTCTCTTGAGGTGATGGACGCCATCATAGCCGCCGCAGCGCCAACGACCGTTGGACCAGAAAAGCTCAAGGCCGTTGTTGAATTTCAGGTTGTCAATCAACGTAGCGGTGGACTTGACATAGATAGAAGCCTGCCATTCGTCGTTTTCATGATCCCAGCCGACCATGAAACCGGGTTTCCACGTGAAGGACTCGGTGACGGCGATTTTGCCGGTGCTGATATCAAGTTTAATCTTGCGTTCGGTTTCGCCGGGTTGCGGCCACTTCGTGCGTTTCGGGTAGTCCCAGTAGGTGTAGGACAAATCAAACGTCAAGCTATCAATGACTTCAAGGCCACCCAACGTATAGGCATAGCCAACCCAGTAATCCCATTCTTCGGGCTCATATTTGACTTTGGAGTCGCGGTTGTAGTCATTCCAGTCATTGGCGAACCATGTGCCAATGTAGATTTCGCCGGCTTCCCTGAGATTCCACGTCAGGTTGATGTCGCCGAAGAGCATGCTCTCGGGGTTGATGACCCAACCATCGGAGAGGTAGCGGGAGCCATAGGAGAAGGAGATGTCAACTGACGGTTGCCACATGGGCTTTTCATCCTGGGCCATTGCCTGCACGCCAATCAGCATCATGGCGGCGAAGAGGCTGAACATTACTTTCTTCATGATTTTTAATCCTCCATTAGTGGTTTGATCGCTCCGGCGGTCTGCCGGTAGATTTTAATAAATCTATACGTTTCTAAAACAATTTCAAATCTCAAGAGTCAAAAAAATGACAATTCTCCGCAAAAAGCAATGTTTTGGAAAGATTTTCACAGAGAATTGGCTACTATTTTATTGCTGGTCTTGGTAATTGACCGCATCGTCAAAGAGCTTGTTGACGTCTTCGGATGGCGGAGGCGTGACCAAGGTGGCGATGACCGCGGCAACGAGTCCCGTAAAGAAGCCGGGGATGATTTCATAGATGCCTGTCTTGGAGCAATAAGCCAAATATAGGCAATCCACGACGGCGCCGACCACGATGCCGACGACGGCGCCGGCCAGGTTGAAGCGTCTCCAGAAGAGGCTGAGCAGGATGGCGGGGCCGAAGGCCGCACCGAAAACGCCCCATGCGTTGGAGACGAGGTTCATGATGCTGCCGGCATTCGGGTTGGTGGCGATGATGAGCGCAACCGCCGCCACGACGAGCACGATGAGTCGGCCGTTCCAGAGGAGCTCGGGAGCCGTGGACTGGTTCTTGCGGATGATGGGTTTATAGACATCGTTCGTGAAGGCGGAGGATGCGGCGAGGAGCTGGCTGTCCGCCGTGCTCATGGCGGCGGCGAGGACGGCCGAGAGAAGCAGGCCGGAGATGACCGCCGGGAAGATTTCACGAACCATGTTGACGAAGACAAGTTCTTTCTCGACAATGTCTTGGTCCAATCCAAGATGCGTGCGCCCGATGATGCCGATCAAGGCGGCAAAGACAAGGATGATGACCGTCCACGTGATGCCGATGACGGAGGATTTCCTCAAATCCTTCTGTGACTTGAGGGACATGAAGCGGATGATGATGTGCGGCATGCCGAAATAGCCGAGGCCCCAGCCAAGACCGGAGGCGATGGATTTCCAATTGGCGGTCATGCTCCAGAAATGCTCTGGCAAGGCGGCCTGTTCAGGAGTGACCTTGTCAATCATGGTGGCGGCGAAAATCGGCGCAAGCAGCATGGCGCCGAGCATCAACATTCCTTGGAAGAAATCCGTCCAGCAGACGGCGGAGAAGCCGCCCAGGAAGGTGTAGCTGACGATGATGACGGCGGCCAGATACATGGCGCTGGTCGTGTCGATGCCGATGACCTTGTGGAAAAGAGTACCGCACGCCTTGATGGAGGAGGCGGCGTAAATGGTGTAGGCGACCAGGAATACGATGGCGCAGATGACCTGCAAGGCGTATGACTTGCTGCGGAAGCGGTTGGCAAGGTACTGCGGAATGGTGATGGAGTCGCCCGCGACGATGGAGAACTGGCGGAGTCTGGGGGCTTCGACAATCCAGCTGATGGCGTAGCCGAGGCCTAGACCGATGGCGATCCAGACTTCGGAAAGACCTTTGTCGTAGATGGCCGTGGGCAGCCCCATGAGAACCCATGCGCTCATGTCGGAGGCTCCCGCCGAAAGCGCGGCTACCCAGGCGCCCATCTTGCGGTTACCGAGGAAATATGTCTTTTCGCTGCCATCCTTGTCCTTGAAGAAGAAATAGACGCCGATGCAGACCATGCAGACTAGATAGATGATGAAAACATAAAATTCAAGATTCATGGATGGCTCCTTGATGCCAGCGGAACGGCCTGCCCTCCCCCTCTGTACTAACCAACAAACTATACATTAATATATATTAATGGCTTTGACAATTCCCCTCAGGCACGCGGCTGATACAATCTTTGTATTATTTATCCGCTTCCTGTTCCGATGCTTCCTCGTTGTCCACTTCATCCTGAGGCTTCACGGCTGCTTTGGCAAGACGTTTGGCGACTTTTTCGCCAAGACGTTCGATAACAAGAGCTTTCAGTTCGCGTCTGCCCATGTCGCGAAGTTCGACGATGCGCTGTTTCTGGGCTTCGCGCGGCTCGGTCTTGCCGGATTCCCAATGATTGACGGAGAGATGGCTCACGCCGAGCAGTTTGGCATACTGGGTTTGGGAAACGCCGATCTTCTTGCGCCATTTGATGATGCGCTCCGCAGAAACACGGACGGCTTTCGCCTCTTTATCTTCATCCGCATTTTCATCCTTCGGTTCTTCCGGCGGAATGACGATGGCGGCGGTCTTATTGGCGAGTTTCGCGAGTTCCTTCAGAAGCTTGCCCTGTTCGGCAACCGTCTTCTTCAACGCGGAAATCTGGTCCTTCAGTTCTTCGATGGCGGCTTTGGCTTCCTTCTTGGCCAGGCGGCGGATTTCTTCTCCCAGTACTTGTTGGACGTTTGGCATGTTAAGCACCTTGTTTGTTGTTTTTTTGGTTGATGTCACTATGGAATTGAAACATTTTCTCTATAACATAATACATCATAAGTAAGTTACAAACAAAACTGATGAATAAAAACAATATGCAATATTTTTTTACCTAAAATTGCAATGTTCAAGTGCATTTTCACAATAATAGATTATCTTAAATTCTCTGTTGATTTTACCTAAACAGATATATCTCTATGATAAGTATTTGCATTTGTTAGTCAGTTTATGTACCTGCTGTTAGTCACACCGCCATTGCTTCAGCTCAACGCCCCGTATCCCGCCACGGCGGTGCTACAGAAGATGCTTCGTGCGCACGGATACGATGTCGCACAAAGGGATATGTCATTGGATTTCGCCTTGAAGATATTCACGCCTGAAATCATCCGTCAGGCGGCGGCTGAAGCCGCAAAAATGAAAAATCCCAGTGGTCCAATGGCCTTTTTTCTGGACAGCGCGGATGACTATGCACGAACGGTAATGGACGTCGTTGCATTTCTACAAGGCAGACACCCTGAACTCGCATGGCGCATTAGTTCACGCACATTCCTGCCTGAAGGCCCGTTCTTCAGCCAGTTATCTGAAGCAGAAGGGGAGGAGGATGAGGAGAATCTACAGGTATATTTCGGGCAGATGGGCGTGCAAGATCGAGCTAAGTATTTGGCATCATTGTACATGGATGACTTGTCCTCCTATTTGAACGAAGCGTTGGACGTAAATTTCATGTTTGGTAAATACGGCGAAAGCCTGGCGATGTCACTGCCGTCATTCGAGCCGCTGCGACGGCATTTGATTCGCAATACCTCCACGATTATGGAAACACTATTGGACAATATGACGGAAGAACTTCTGTCAGAGGGACATCCACGTTTCATTGGCTTTGCAATTCCCTTCCCGGGAACACTTTATGGTGCTTTTCGCATGGCACGGAAAATTCGCGAGAAATCGCCAGAGACGAAAATCATCTTCGGCGGAGGATACGTCAATTCCGAATTGCGCAATCTGGAAGACAAGCGTATCTTCGACTATGTCGATTACATCAGCTTCGACGAAGGTCTGCAACCGCTTCTGGCCATCCTGAAAGACGAACTTGCGCCTTCTGGAGATGCAGACGGCTGTCCGCAGCTTGGGCATCGCCGCGTCTTGACAAAGGACGGCTGGCAGTCGCTGCCGCATTGCAGTCCGTCGCCTCCGATGCTGGTGCCTGACTATGATGGTTTGGACTTATCCAAGTATCTGTCAATCGTAGAGATGCTGAATCCATTGCATCGAATATGGACGGATGGCGTATGGTTGAAGATGCAGTTGGCGCAAGGCTGTTATTGGCATAAATGCGCATTCTGTGATTTGGCTTTGGACTACATAGGACGTTATGAACCAGGCAAGGCGACGGAAATCGTCGATGCCATGGAGGAATTGATGGAAAAGACAGGACGGCGCGGCTTCCATTTCGTCGATGAAGCGGTCGCTCCAACGTTGCTGAAAGCTGTCAGCGAAGAAATCCTGCGGCGGAGCCTGTCGCCCGTCTGGTGGGGTAACATACGATTTGACAGGAATTTCACACCTGAACTAGCGGAACTGATGTCAAGCGCTGGCTGCATTGCCGTTACAGGTGGTTTGGAATGCGCAAACGACAGGTTGCTGAAATTGATGAACAAGGGAATCACGCTGGCGACGGCGCGGGCGGCGTTCGAGGCGTTTTCATCCGCTTCCATCATGGTTCATGCATATTTGATGTATGGTTTTCCAACAGAGACTAAAGACGAGGCAATTGGCGCATTGGAGTTTGTACGCCAATGCTTTGCGGACGGAATCCTGCAATCGGCATTCTGGCATCGCTTCGCCTTGACGGCGCACAGCGGCATCGCCCGCGAACCGGATAAGTTCGGAATTGTCATTGAAAAAACGGAAATAAACGGACCACGTTTTGCGTTAAATGAAATAACATATCATGAAGAAAAGGCCCCCGACTGGGACGCAATAGGCAAGATTTTGAAAACGGCCTTATATAACTATATGCAAGGACGTGGATTGGATATGCCAGCCAGACAGTGGTTCAAACGGCGATGAACAGGTGCACGACATGAATAAAACGATTTTTGAAGATGACAGTCCGTTTTTTGTTGGCTGCAACTACTGGGCAAGCCATGCGGGCACGAATATGTGGCGCGATTGGTCGGCTGAATCCGTGGAAGCGGATTTCAAAGCATTGTCCGACAACGGTGTACAAGTCCTGCGCGTTTTTCCAAGATGGGATGATTTCCAGCCATTGACGCCACATCTGGGCGGCGGCGGTAGTTTGGTGGAGCTCCGCATGGGTGAAAATCCGCTGCCAGATACGGAATTCGGACGCGCGGGTATTGACGAAACGATGATGCAGCGTTTCCGTATCTTCCTGCAATTGGCGGAGAAATACCATCTGAAACTATTGGTCGGAATCATCACTGGCTGGATGTCTGGCCGTATGCTGAAACCACAGGCTTTTGAGCGCGTCAATGTGTTGGCGGATCCCTTCGCCATCCGCTGGGAAGTGCGTTTCACACGTCTGTTCGTCAAGACATTCAAGGATTCGACTGCAATCGTCGGATGGGACTTGGGCAATGAATGCAACTGTATGGCAGGCAGTGATATCCATCAATTTTGGGTATGGACGAACGCGATAGCGGGAGCCATCCGCCTGGAAGATTCGACACGTCCCGTAGTCTCCGGTATGCACGGCTTGAAGACCGATCCGAACCAGAATGTTCCAATTGTCGATCAGGCGGAATTGACGGACATCCTCTGCACGCATCCATATCCTGTCTTCACACCGCACTCAAAGGTCGATCGCGTGAATACAATCCGCAATGCGTTCCACGCAACAGCGGAAACGCGGTTGTATGAAGAAATTGGCAGCAAGCCGGCATTTGTGGAGGAAGCGGGAAGCCTAGGCCCAGGCGCGTCATCGGAAGACGTTGCAGCGCATTATCTTGAAAACATGCTTTGGAATGCGTTCGCCCATGGTTGCCGAGGCCTTCTCTGGTGGTGCGGACATGACCAGACGGCGTTGACACATACACCATACGACTGGGTTGGCATGGAACGCCATCTGGGGTTGCTACGGCCCGATCGTTCACCCAAAGGAACCATGGATGTTCTCGGAGCGTTTGGGCGAATGGTTGCAGATGTCCGTCTGCCGCAGCATAGGCGGGATGCCGTCTGCCTGCTGACGGAAGAGCAGGACCAGTGGGGCGTCGCCTATATGACGTTCATTCTGGCAAAGCAGGCTGGTTTTGACATACAATTCCAATATGCAAACGAACCGTTGAAAAAGGCGGATGTCTATCTTATGCCGTCTATTCGCGGCTACCGAATTATGCGGAGTTACCGTTGGCGTCGTCTTCTGGAAGCGGTTGCGGATGGCGCTAAATTGTATGTTTCCAGCGATGATGCGACACTTGATCCATTCTTCGATGAGACAGCTGGCATCCGTCTGGAGACGAGTGCAAAAGCCGCTGCACCGCAACAAATTAACTGCAACCGCTTCAACATCCAGATTCACGGCGGTTACGAACTAAAGCTTTCATCCATCGGCGCAAAAGTATTGGCGACGGATGCAGACGGTGATCCCGCATTGACATGCAATGCCTACGGAAAGGGGCAAATTATCTTCTGCAACGCCCCTGTCGAAAGTGCCCTGACAGAACAGCCGCGCGCTTTTGACGGCAATCTGCATCTTTATTATCGTTATTTGATGGAACTTCTTGGAATAAAACGTACTGTGACACGGCAGAATCCCATGCTGACACTGACGGAACATCCGATTGATGATGGTGGGCTGCTGGTCTGCGCCGTAAACAACACACCGTCGCCATTGACGGATACACTATCGGCTCATGGCAGGGTGTTTGTTGGAACAGTTTGCGGCGTGCCACAGACGTCGTTGGAAATCACATTGCCAGGCAATACGGGAACCGTAATTCAGCTGAAATGAAATAGTTTTATAAGACAATTGTATAAGCAAACGGAACAGCAAAGGAATCAAAGCATGAAGAAAATGTTATGGATAATGGTCATCGCATGGGCGGTTGTCTTGACGGCACAAGAAGCGGAAAAGACAGTAAAAGCAGAAGCGGCAGACAAACCTTACAACGTCATCATGTTCGGTGACTTGCATTACGACAACATGGACTGCCATGATGAGAAGAAGAAGGAGGAACGCAAGTCGGAGTTCACCCGTAACATGAGCCATTGGAATCCAGAAAAGGGCCTTGCCCCAAGGCTCATCAAGGCGGCAGCCAGCAAAGTGAATGACGAGACGGCATTCGCATTGCAGGTTGGCGATGTCACACAGGGCGATGGCAAGACATTGGAAGCCGCGAAACAGCTGTTTACGGAAGTCATTGACCAGTTGAAAAAGCCTTTCGGCAAGACGCCCGTCTATATTGTGAAAGGAAACCACGACCATCGTTCGCCGGGCGGCCGCAAGGCCTTCGCGGAGGCTGTCGTGCCGTATCTGAAGACGATTTTGCCCGAAGGCGCGGAAATCAAGAACAGCAATTACGCCGTCGAACACGGGCCTGATCTGTTTCTGTTTCTTGACTGCCAAGTGCCCGATTTCGAATTTGCCAAGAAGACATTGGAATCGCATCCGAATGTGCGCCATCTATTTGTCATCAACCATCTTCCGTTCATTCCGAATCCAGGCGCACGTCCAGCCTGGACGCTGTTCCACAATCGCCAGAAGCCTGAAATTACAGAAAAACAGCTAGAATTCCGCAAAATGGTCGCAAAACGGAACGGCATCATGCTGGCGGGGCACATCCATGCCAATTCGCTGTCCGACTACAAGCGAGAAGACGAAGGGCGCATTACGCAAATCACCATCAGCAGCATGGGTTCCAGCAAGAAGCGGACTGAATTCCCGAAGCCAAACACATCTTATTCCTCCGCCACGTTGAAAGCACTAATGTTGGCGGATAAAAATGTCGCCAATTACATGAATGAATTTACACCATACGTCGTAAAGCACGAGCGTTTCGGTGATTCCGGCTACGGCATCATCAAAATCAATGGTGAACATGTCACGTTCGAGCTTTACCGCGCCGACACGACGGAGAAGCCCGGCGTGGTTTGGGAGCTACGGTAATTATTGCTCCAAATCGTTATTCATTCATCTTTACCACTGCTGCCTGTCCAAAATACGATAGTTCGCCGCCTCCCAAACATGGCGCTGTTCAATTTTCTCCAATCCATCTAAATCTGCCAATGTTCTGGCGACACGTAAGATACGGTCGTATGCACGAGCCGATAACTGCAACTGTGCGATAATCGACTGCAACATGCTCACCGTCTCCTTGTCGAGTACACAGTAACGGTCCATCAACGCGCCGCCTAGACTCGCGTTGTTGCGAATGCTTGTACCTGCATAACGTTTCCGTTGGATTTCACGCGCCATCAACACACGACCACGAATCGTAGCGGAATCCTCCCCCTGTCGTTTCTGAGTTAATATCTCGCTGTCGAGCGGAGCCAACTCGACATGCATGTCAACTCGATCAATCAATGGACCACTGATGCGATTTCTATACGCCATGATCATCGCGGTCGTGCAACGGCACCGCCGCCGTGGATGGCCATAATATCCACATGGACACGGATTCATCGCCGCGATCAGCATGACACGGGCGGGAAACGTAAATGTCCCGCTTGCACGCGCCAACACAACCTCCCCCGTCTCCAATGGCTGCCGCAGCACTTCCAACGTATTTCGTTTGAATTCAGGCAGTTCATCCAAAAACAACACGCCATTATGGGCCAAACTCAACTCTCCCGGTCGTGGATTGACGCTGCCGCCGACAAGCCCCGCATCGCTCACTGTATGATGCGGCGAACGAAACGGACGACGTACCATCAGACCACAACGCCTGTCCAAAAGCCCCGCAATACTATAAATCTTCGTGACTTCCAGCGCCTCTTCAACTCCGAGCAACGGCAATATGCCAGGTAACCTCTTGGCGATCATGCTCTTACCACATCCAGGACTTCCAATCATCAGCAAATTATGATTGCCTGCGGCCGCAACCATCATCGCACGCTTCGCACTCTCCTGCCCTTTTACATCAATGAAATCCAACGTATCTGTCATTGTTTCTGTGGCATAAATCGATTCAATGTTGACCGTCACAGGCATGAGCTGTCTTCTTCCCTCCAAAAATTCCGTTGCATCACGCAAAGTTGCAATGCCATAAACATCTATTCCTGTCGCAAGGGCCGCCTCACGGGCATTCTCCGCAGGAACAAGCAGCCGCTTCATCCCGTGTTCACGAGCGTACATTGCCACCGCCAAAACTCCTTCTATTCCCCTGACTTGCCCGCTCATCGCCAGTTCCCCAATGATCATTGTATCGTTCAAACTTCTGCAAGCCACCTGCCCGTCACTCGCCAAAACTCCTACCGCCATCGGTAAATCGTATGCACTTCCACTCTTACGTAAATCAGCAGGAGCCAGATTCACAATCGAACGACCACGTGGTATCCGATACGCAGAACTGCGCAGCGCACCCCAGACACGCTCGCGACTCTCCCGTATCGCCATGTCAGGAAGACCGACCACAATCATCTTGGGTTCGTCCTTCTCTTCCTGCCCTGATGCAGGAACTAGATTCACCTCAATTTCAACTCTTTTCACATCCATTCCACGAATGGCGGCACTAATGATACGCATAATCATTTTTATTTCCTCTATACCATATATTTTTGCATATTTTGAGACAACTCATCAATATAGCACATATTTTCATTTTTTCAATTCATTATAACTCCTATTAATTCATAAATAATCATCAGAAATCATCAAGAATCATAATTTCAACATGACTTGCAACACCCAATCCTACTTCTGTTTTTTCTTTGAAAATTGGAAAAATACAAGAAACAGGCAATATTATGCTTAATACATTTTAATAATTTTAATTTCACGGTCACATGCAATCAGGAGAAACACATGAAAAAACTGCTGACACTCGTCATCTGCTTCTCATTCGCCATATCCGCCTTTGGTGCAGAATGGTATGTTTCCGCCGCCACAGGCAAGAAAAAGAACAACGGTCACACCAAAGATGCCCCACTGAAGGCCATCTGGAGCGCACTTGAAAATGCCGCCGCTGGCGATGTAATCTATGTGGCGCAAGGCAACTACCGCGGCAAAACATCCTGCGGATGGATTCTTATCGACAAGCCCGTCTCCATCATCGGAGGCTATTCTGACGATTTCAGCGAACGAGACATCACCAAATATCCGACCATGCTCAAGCCTACCAACGAGATGAATCAGACCAAGCCCGCAATGGATGTCGGCACAGTCGGTTTCAAAATGTACAAAACCGCCATTGACGCAGCTCAACTTGCCAATACAACAACCGTCATTGACGGTCTTTACATTGACCAAGGCGAAGCGAACAGCTACCATGCCGTCAAAGCCAAGCCCGAAGGTGTCGAGACCGGAATGTATCTTGTGCCGCCCGCACAAGGCAACACTCAATTCCCGTCCATCAACTCCGCTGAACTCAAAGGCATCACCGTCGGCAACCTGACCATCCAGAACTGTGTCTTCCTCAATGCCTCAAACTACGGTATCCAGCTCAACCATTTCCAAGGCAACCTCAAAATTCTGAATAACGTCTTCATCAACAATAGGATGCAGGCGTGCGAAGTTCGCAGCAGCAACGGAAAGGCCGGCATGGTCAATTTCGAATTCGCGTATAATACCGTCCTCTTCACTTGGAGCCGCACCGAAGAAATGACCGATATGGGCTTCGCCGTCCGCGCCAATGAGAACACCAACACCAACATCCATCACAATTTCCTCGGACTCAGTATTCTATATGGTTTCGACAACACCAAGGGCAATGACAAGACCAAGAAGGTTGCCATTGACAACAATGTCTTCTATCGCAACAAGAAAGGCGATGCAGCCATCACCATCAGCCCCAGCATCAAGACTTTCTTCGTCACCGATGACGCATGGGAGGATTTCGAGGACTGCACAGGCATTGTCAGTGTCGAAGGCAACAAGTCCATCTCCGACGCCGACATCGTAGCGAAATTCAAAGATATCATTGACATGGCCTATCTTAAAGCATTCCTTTCTGCCAACTACACTGAGAAAATCGATCTTGCCGAACTGACCCTTGAATCAAAATACACCATGTTCGCCAACCGCTATCCGTCTGAAAACGTGCTGAAATTCTTCGGCGCGATCGAAGGCGTTGGCGCACAAGCTGTTAAATAATCAACCACTCTGACAATCGTCCCCACAGCCCGCCATTTACAAAAATGACGGGCTGTTTGTTTTTCATGTTGTTTTCACCAATCTTCCAATGATTTATCTCGTTTATCATTTGATTGGTAGAATAATATTTCAGGAGATATATGTCATGCGCCCCATGCTGCTCATCACCATGCTTTCCCTCAGTCTTACAGCCCAGACACTTCCGTTGCTCGAACCAGATAAATGGTCGCCCCATAAGGATGGCGGCGCCGCCCCGGCCTACCAGAAATTGGACGATGGCTCCGTCCGCTTCTCAGTTGACATGCAGAACGGAAAGTACGGATGGGCCAACATCCGCCTGTCGCCGTTCGCACTTCCGCCAAAAGCGACAGGTCTTTCCTTTGAAGTGCTTGTAGAGGAAGCCGATGACAGCGCCATCATGCATATCTGGCTGTTCGAACGCGACAAAGACGCATGGCTGGCAAGAGTCAACTTCGCTGACGGCAAGACGTTGGCCGAAGTGAAAAACTCATGGCGCAAGGCAATCGTCCCGTTCGCTTCCTTCAGATTCGATCCACGCGGCGCGAAAAACCGCAATTTCATGTCCGCCGAATTCATGCTTCTTGGCTTCAACTACGGCAATATGACCGTCCGCGTCCGCAATCTCGCCTTCACAGGGGAGGAACAGGCCCTCGCCACCGTCAAACCGTCATTGCCGGAAAACTGGAAACATAAAGATCCCGTCGGTCGGCGCATCGCGATTTTCGCAGACAGTTCCATCGAAAAGCTTCCGTCCCATGCCGATGCGAATCGGCTCGTCAAGTTGCTGGAAGCAAAAGGCTTCCAGCCACAGATCATGAATGCCGGCGATTTAGCGGAAACGAACTGCCTGTCCAAACAAGCCATTGACTTGCTTATCCTTCCAAACGCGCCGTTCTTCCCGATCGACGCCGTCCAGAATTTCCGTAAGTTCCTGAAAGACAAAGGTTCATTCATCTCCATCGGCGGCTATCCGCTCGACAGGCCTGGCGCCCCGTCAAAAAACGGCTGGACAACTGTCGATTCCGGCGTCACGGCGGACAAAATCGGCATTAGCGAATCGCTTGACACGCGCATCAACACACGCTACGGCACCCAAGGCGACACGATGCAGCTCCAGCCAGACCAGATCGGCCTCTGCGATCCGTCGTTCCTCCTGCTGCGGACAAGCTCCCTCCGCCTTGCCCAGCAACAGAAATGGTTTACGGCCGATTGGCGGATGGACGGCTCCGTGGAAGGCCCCGCAGCTGTCGCCATGACAGGTTCCAACAACGCCGTCTTCCCCAACGTCTATGCACGTTATATTCCTCTTATCCAGTCACTTGACCAATACGGTCGCAACCGAGGCCCCGCCGCCGCCGTCGTCCTGAACCACGCAGGCCCGTACAACGGCTCCAATTGGGCGATGTTCACGCCGACGAACCGCAATCTCTTCGACGGCTCGCAACCAGCCATTGACAATCTGTTCGTTGATCTCTGCTTCAAACTGCTCGCACCAACATACCTTATTAATACATCGTCGGACAAGCCATGCGCACGTCGCGGCGACACCGTCGCCTTCACCGTCAACGGCGTCAACGCCACTGGACATCCGCTTCGTGTCCGTTTTCTAATCGACGACAAAGAATTCACCGCCGCGACGGCCGAAGCGGGGCGTTTTCAAGTCTCCGCCAGTTGGAACGTTCCGCAGGACGACAATCAGTCGTTCCATGCGTTCACCGCCGAGCTGCTCGATGGCGAAACAGCCATCGACATGCTCGAAAACGGCATTTCCATTTGGAGTCAAAATGCTCTTGCAAAAGGACTTAAGTTTGAATTCAAAGACAACTACTTCAACCTCAACGGACAGCCAACCTTCTTCATCGGCGCCAACACGACGGGCATGATGTGGTATTCCGCCAACGAAAATCCACTCGTCTGGAAGAAGGATTTCGCCGCCATGCAGGACTATGGCCTTAACTTCTTGCGAATCCTGCATTTCTCGCCATTCGCGCATGTGCCCGTCACGTTCCGCTGGAATTCTCAGGCCCTTCTGGAACAAGCCCCATACACGCAAAGCCAGACGGATGCCATCGTCCAACTTGCGCAGGAACACCAAATTATGCCGTTCCTCAGTCTCCATGACTGGATTGGCCTTGATCTAAGCCAAGCCGATCTGGAGGCCCAGAAGACATGGAACAAGTTCTGGGTCAACCGCTACAAAGACATTCCGGGCATGTTCTATGATATTCAGAATGAACCGACAACGAGCCTCGGTAACACAGAGGTGCTGATGCCGTTGTTCAAGGAATTCCTTGCGCAACAGTACGGCTCCGTTGAAAACGCCCAGAAGGCTTGGAAAGCGTCCGGAGCGGACACGGAGCTCGTCCTGTCAAGCAATACGAAAAACTGGCAGGACCTCCGCGCACGCGATGTAGAACTGTTCCGTTCCGTCGTCTTCGCACGATGGGTCAGCGAAAATCAAAAAGGCATCAAAGCAGGAAATCCCAAAGCTTTGGCGACTGTCGGCCATTTGCAGTCGTTGACATCCTGCAACAAATTCGACGGCGCGGACGACCAGGATTTCGTCAACGTCCACCACTACGGCGCGCTCACGAACATGCGGTCCGTCATCAAGATGATGGACCGCCGTTTCGACGGCAAGTCCATCTCCTTAGGCGAGATGGGTTCTGCCATCGCCCACCGCGCCCGTAATTTGGGCCAATGGGGCGACACGCCCGAAGCCTCCATCCGCCATTATCTCGCCGTCGGACACTGCTCGCTCGGCATGGGCGTCTCCTTCATGGGCTGCTGGTCGTGGAAGGACTTTCAGGACTGCGTCTTCCCATGGGGCATCAACCACGCAGATCTGACCGCCAAACCCGTGCTCGAAGCCTATCGCAACATGGCGTTGCTCTTCCGCAACGCACGCGTCCGCTATCAATCGCCAGAACTCTTCATCGTCGTCCCGGATGGCATTCTGTCCGGCTACGCCATGTCGCAAATCCATGAAAATCTCCGCGTTGCCATCGACACGCTTCTCACACTCAACATCCCCTTCGGCGTCATCAATGAATGGAAGATCGAGAAGCTTCCAAAATCCACCAAGGCGCTCGTCTGGCCGCTTGCCTATGGAGCTAAGGACGAGACGTTTGCACAAATCGTCAGTTTCATCGAAAATGGCGGGAAACTCCTGCAGACAGGCGACCCGCGATTCGGCTGGTCTCGCCAGCCAGACCGTCTAGACCGCCTCGCCAAGCTCGGCCTGAAGGCCGATTTCGCGCCGATCGGACTGCCGGACGCCAAAGCCTTCATGCCCAATATCCATTCGGAAAACAAATCCGTCCTCTGGCAGCCGACAGCCGCTGAAATGCTTGACCGCAAACAACTTCGCGTTCTTTATCAAGATTTTCTCGACAATGTCTCCGGGCTGTCCCGCATCCATCTGAACATCGACAACGGCACGCTCATGGCCTTCGACG
>JAGCSE010000274.1 GCA_017964325.1 Victivallales bacterium
TCTTCGAAGACCAAGCCGCCGCGCGGGATACGCTGAACCGCGTCCGCGCCTTCGTGCAAAAGAACCCCACGGTCTATTGCGGCACCCACACGCCGTTGGGCTATGAGAATCTTGAGGCGAAGCGTGTTGTTGATTTGAACAATCCTCCCACGCCCATCCCCCCAGGCGAAATCGTCAAAAAAGAGGCGACGGGAAAATACATCTGCTCCGTCTGCGGAAAGGTCTATGATCCCGCTGAGGGCGATCCCGAACACGGCATTCCTGCCGGTACGCCCTTCGAGGCTCTCCCCGCCGACTGGAAATGCCCGCGCTGCCGCCAGCCGAAGGAGAAATTCAACCGCGCCTGATGATACTGCCAACATGGAAATAACTGCGTTGCACTGCCCCATACCATGACTGATAAAAAGGAAAACATGAAGAACAGGATATGTGAAATTCTTGGCATCGAAAAGCCTGTCGTCCAAGGCCCCCTCAACTGGCTTACCAACGCCCGCTACGTCGCGGCTGTCTCCAATGCGGGAGGCCTCGGCGTCCTTGGCTTCTACGCCTGACTGAAGGAATGCGTTAGTACCGTCGGCTAGACAGTCTAAGCCATGCGCCGCGAAATCCATACCGTGAAGGCGCTTACAGACCGCCCGTTCGGCATCAACGTTGCACCGTCTTCCGATGATCCTGCACAAGACCGTTTCACGGGGCCAGTGCTGGATCTCATGGCGGAAGAAAACATTTCAGTTGCTGTGATGGTCGGCGACCTGCACCCTGGCTGGATCGCCAAATTCCGTGAGCGGGGGATTACGGTCGTCTTCCGTGACGGCAACCCGTCCGCGAACTCGACGCGCGGAGCGATTGACGCAGGAGCGCAAATCATCGTGGCGACCGGCTTCGACGAAGGCGGAACTCTTCCGGTGAAGGCGATTGGCACCTTCTCCATCGTTCCTCTTGTCGTGGACGCTGCCGAAGGACGCGTTCCCGTCATGGCCGCCGGCGGAATTGTGGACGAACGGACCGCGAAGGCCGCGTTCGCACTCGGAGCCGAAGGACTATACGTGGGCACCGCCTTCATGATGGCAGAAGAGTCGCCTCTTGCGGATAATATCAAGCGGATGGCCGCCACCACATCCGCAGATGAACTTGTCATGTACCGCACTGTGCCTGCGTGGTATCGTTCGCTATCCGGCCCGCTGCCGGACGAGCTCGTGCGAATGAGCAAGGCCGGTGCGACCGAAGAGGAAATCTACAAGGCGCAGAATGCCTACATCGGTATGCGTGACGGCATGCTTTTCGGCGATCTATCGAAAGGCTATGCGTCTTTCGGTCTTGGAATCACGCAAATCCACGCCATCGAGCCTGTCCAGACCGTCATGGACCGACTTACAGGATGGATGGAAGCCTGACCGCGCCGCAGCAAGCCGAAGGAAAACTTCAACCGCGCCTGAAATACGGCGTTTCATGAAGCGAACATGGAACATGGAACATACAAAGTATCCGAAGAGACAAAGGACAGGCTTGTCAACGCGGCAGGGGAGCTCTTCTCCTTCCATGGCACGGACACGGTGACGCTCCGCGAAATCGCCGACCGTGCGGGAGCCGTGCCGAACGCCGTCTGCTACCACTTCGGCGACAAGGAAGGACTGGTGGAGGCCGTGCGCCAATACGCCCTGCGGATGTGGGACGACGGACGCATCGAACGGTACTACCAGGAGAACGAATCCCTCCTCGCCACCCGCGACGGACGCCGCCAGATGGTGACGGATACCATCGACCTCTACTATGGCATTCTCTGCGCGGAAGGCCAGCCCCGATGGGTGATCCGTCTTTTGTTGCGTGCCCAGCTCACCTCGCAATGGCAAGGTAAAAGACATGAGACCATCGCCCGCCAGATCATCGAAACCTTCTGCCGCATCTATGAAAAAATCTCAGGGAACGACGACCGCATGACCGCCATCTGCTGGGCGATGGCCATCATCGCACCGGGCACGCTTCTCGCGGCGTCCGAATTCGATTTTGTCAATTACAGGAAGAGCGACGGCATCGACTATGCGTTTCTGCGGCGTCTGCAGGCCACGGTCACACGCAACGCCCTTCTGTCGCTTGGGCTTGATGGAAACCAACCAACGTAAACACAAGGAGTTATTAACAATGGAAAAAAAGAGTCTTCATGGGATTGCAAAAGGCACTTCACTGGAAAAGATAACTGAAATGATGGCGCTTGGCGAAGCAAAGGGGACGATGATGTACTACGCCTTGGCACGTCTTGCGCGGGAGCAGGGCATGGATGACGTCGCAGAGAAATTCATAGAGGCGGCTAATCAGGAGGCCAACCACGCAGGTTTCTATGCGGTGCTCAACGGCATGTACCCCAAGGACTTCTGGGGACTGGTCAACGGCCTTCAGAAGGCCGAGGCCGCTGGCGAAGCCGCCTTGATGAAACAGGCCGCCCGCCTTCGCGAAGAAGGGTTTGACGATGCTGCGGCGGAAGTGGAAGTCTTCGCGAAGCAGGAAGGGCATCATGGCGTCTTGCTGCAGGAACTGCTGGACAAATACAAGAAGAATATCGACACGACGGGCAAGAAAGTCTATGTCTGCGGATGCTGCGGCTATGAATACGTGGGCGATCTGGATGCCGAGCCTGACAGCTATGTCTGCCCCGTCTGCGGAATGCCCAAGAAGGTCTTTCGGCAAAAATAACAGAAAAAGGAGAAAAACAATGATCTACGATTACAAACTCACCACTGGCACGGGCGATGTCATCGACCTTGCGGACTACAAGGGAAAGGTTATCTTGATTGTGAACTCGGCGACCGGTTGCGGATTCTCGTCGCAGTATTCCGAACTGGCCCAGTGGTACAATGACTACCACGACA
>JAGCSE010000275.1 GCA_017964325.1 Victivallales bacterium
GGAACAGCGGCGGCATCGAATCAGGAAATTACGGCGAGCCCGGCTTGATGTGGTTCGCGGGGCTTGCCGCCTGGAAGGAAGGTTATTGCGACGAATTGGCGAGTGAACTGCTTTCTAAAGGATACAATCAGTATTGTAGAATGATGGTCAAACGCGAGCAGATGTCGGCAGGTACGGGGTTGCTCATGCACATCACGTCAGGCTATGTCTTCGGAGCGTATCCATGGGCGAGCTGCAATTTCCTTGAGACGCTGAAAAGCGCTGCCAATTTGGACATGACGACGTATTGGACGCAGATGCGGGACTATCCGATGTTCTTCTCGTGGATGTCGATACCGAATCCAAAATTAAATGACGGCTTCTGCGAGTTCGGCTGGGGGGATGCGGGGCATACCAACAATTCGATGGGCGTCTGGCTCATGTACAACCATTGCGCACAGGTCATCCATCTGTATGGCGACAAATGGCCAGAAGCTGCGAAGCAGGCACGTGCCGTCATTGGGCTATTACCACAGAAACAACGCATTTTCAATGACTTGACGGGCCATCCATATCTTCCGTTCATTCTCGACAAATTCGATCCGGCAGTGAAAAATGACGAACCGCCCGCAGCCGTCCTGTCGAAGAACCTTGCGCAGCATTTCCCGACGTTCGGACTGACGGTCATGCGCTCAGGTTTCTCGGAGGGAGACACTTACGCTTCCATCAAGGCGGGTGCGACCGTCGATCAGCATCAGCATTACGACGAAAACAGCTTCATCATCTACAAACGCGGTTTTCAGGCGTTGGACACGGGAACTCGCAACAACGCGCCGCACCATCTGATCTATTATCCGCAGACGGTTGCGCACAACGCCATTCTCATCCGCATGGACGATGAGCCGCTGCCGCGCCATTGGTATCCTTCGAACGCGCCGCGCATCGCTGAAATGCCAAAATGCGACGGCGGGCAGAACATCCGTCGGCTGGCCCGCTCGCTAGGTTTCGATCAGAGCGACTACCATGTCGTGACAGGCGGTGACGCGACGGCCTGCTACAGCGCGGAGAAATGCCGCGAGGCAGTACGGCAATTTGTTTTTGTAAAGCCTGATTATTTCGTCATCTACGATCGCGTGACATCCATGAAGGCTAATCAGCAGAAAGTGTTTTTGCTTCATTCGGAAGGCGAGCCGACGCAGACGGGCGGCATTTGGCGGAGCTGTGCAGGGGAGGGGGCGTTGTTCACGAAGACGCTGCTGCCGCAGGAAAACAACGTTGAAGTCATCGGTGGAGCGGGACGCGAGTTCGTGGCGGGGGGCGTCAATTATCCTGTCGCCACAGATTCTTGGGTTGCCAGAAGCAAAGGACAGACATGGGCCGGCAAGTACCGTCTGGAGATTTCGCCGAAGGAAACGGCTGAAAAGACGCGCTTTCTGCATCTGTTACAGGCGGCGGACGATATGGTGCCGTCCATGGTCGCAAGCCATGTCGTCAAGACGGATATGCAGGACGGCGTGGCGTTCACGACGGCTGAAGGGCTGGAATGCGTCGTGATGTTCAATCGCGATGGCGACATCGGCGGCTCGATTAAAATCCAGAAGGATGGCAAGACATTGGTGGAACGGTCGTTGCTGAAGGAACGACCTGTCGGTCGGACGCAGGACGAGGCGTTCTTGGCGGATTTGACGAAGGCTTCCCGCATGGACGTGTATATGCCGGACGGCTCGTTGGAGTTGGTCGATGACGGTAACGCAGGCCGCTTGGATCGACCGCAGTGGCTGAATAACGGCGATTCATTTGTCGCGCAGTTCAAGGCGGTTCCAGATGTTCGCACAGGCTATTTCACGATTCGTGCCGTGAGGGGCGGCAAGCTGGTCGTGAAACTGATGGGGCCGGACGTCCGCGACAACGGCGTGATCCAGAAATACATGGTGGAATACTCCACTTTTAGCGTCAATGGAAAACCATACTTAACGGTGCCTGTAACAGTTTGGCATAACGCGCCGCGAATCGTGGAGATTCCTGTGAAGGTCGGTGACGTGCTGAAACTTGAAGCCAAATTCCATGCTCTTGGAAAACAGTGATTGATTGGAAATTATTAACGCAGAGGCGTCAGAATAACAGAAAACTGCCGTCGTCTGGTGTGAAAGCACCATTCGGCGGCAGTTCTTGTTTTGTACTATGAATTTGTATTTGCCTTCAGCATAACGCTTTCAGCGTTTGGATCTTACGCTTTTCCCATTAGAGCATGGATGATGAGGAGTTCGAGTTCTTCGTAGTCGCGGGCGGCGATGAGTTCATCCACCTTCTTCTGGTCGAGGCCGCGGGAGATTTCGAGCAGTTCCTTGAAGACGGTGATGGAATTGGAGAGATGCTTGACATTGACGTCCTGCTTCTGTGTTCTCATGACCTTGACGTCGAGGCCGACGGATTCGCCGTTCTTGCCGTAGTTGTGGAGGTCCAGGATGCGGACTTGGTTGAAGGCGCGGCGGATGTCAACGGCACCGAAGGACTTGTCCTGGTCGAACTTAAGGCCGTTTTGGTCGTTGAGATGGACGGAGAACAGCTTCTTGTGGGCGAGGGCGTAACCCATTTCGTCCGAAGGATCAAGGTTGGCGAGGATGGCGTGTGCGCTTTCGATGTTGACACCGACGCGGCTGGGGTCGCGGGTCAGGAAGCCGAGGGCGATGGCATGGCCGGTGGTCGGAATATAGGCGTGGTCAACGGGTTCATTGGGCTTGGGCTCGATGGCGATTTTGATCTTCTTGTCGTAGTCGAGCATTTCATCGATGACTTTGGCCAGGCGCTGGACGGCGACGCAGGAATCCTTTGCTTCGCGGATGTATGTGCCTTCGCGGGCGAGCCAGAGGACAATCAGCTTGGCGCCGAGGATGTTGGCGATGTCGATGGACTTTTTGAAGCGGTCTTTCGCGTAGGCGCGGGCCTTCGGGTCATTGGAGGTGAATCCGCCGTCGATGGTCTTGGGATCAAACCAGAGACGAGGGGCGACAAATTCCGCATAAAGTCCTGCGCCGTCGAGTTTTTTACGGAGTTCTTTGGCGACGGCGGCGATTTGCGCGGGAGTCTTGCCGTTGATTTCGGGGACTGCGTCGTCATCATGGAATTGGACACCGTCGAAGCCGAGTTTCTTGAAAAGCGGAAGTTTTTCATCAAACGTGAGTGGTTTTCTGACATCTGGGCCGAACGGGTCTGCGCCTTCGTGAATGTTCCAAGGGCCGAATGTAAAACGGAATGTGCCTGCCATGTGAATCTCCTGTGTGTTGTGTGAAAAAGGATGGAAACGATTTGCCAGTTTGAAAAATGTCCATTACCTTAAATCCATAACAATTATATTTCAATAGAAAAAAGAAAAAAACTTCTCATTTTGGGTGAGTTTTGATTGAAAAGAGGCTTAGACCGATGGAAATACGACAATTATTGAAGCATGAATGGGAAATTGCGGCATTGTGCGGTGCGGCGCTGTTCGGTGTTGTTCTGCTGGCGGCGGGAATCTTTTGCAAGCCTGTCGCCAAATGGACGTTCGGGCATGGGGCGGTTTCCGTAGAACGTCCTGTAAAACTGAACAAAAGCGCATTTGCGTTTTTGAAAGAAAAGCCAGAAGATATTGAATACGAGCGGAATCCGTTTGCTTCCAAACTGATGGTTCGGGAAATTCCTAAACCAGTTGTGAAGGAGGCTCCAAAGCCTGTCATGGATCCAATTGCAGAGGAGAAGAAGGAGGAGCCGAAGCCTGTTGTACAGGAAGCTGTAGTTGAGGAGAAGAAAGAGGAGGCACCTAAAGGACCGCAGAAAGTCATTGGAATGGCAACATATTTGTACATGAACTTGAATGCAAGCGGAAAAACGGTCGCTGTGTTTTCCCTTCAGACGTCAAAGACGGAGACGGAGAACTACGTGCTGGGCGTCGGCGAAAGCGGCGGTGGTGTGCAGGTGATTGCAATTACGGATGATGCGTTGGGCGTGCAGGATGCGGCCGGCAGACGTTGGAAAATCACGAAGGGAAAGCCCAGCCGAATGGTTGTGCTGAAGCCAGTCGATGAAGAGCTGTAAATAGCAATTATTGTTTTTTTAGGAGGGAAGGGAGACGGTCAGGCTTACGTAACCCTTGTAAAACAGGAATCTTACAAGATAAATCACAGAAAATCATGTTTTTTCCCGATAAATCCCATCAAAATGGTTTGAAAGACATGATTCCAATGGTAAATTAATATTGGTGATAGAGGCTCGCCGCCTCTTCGGACGTCACCATGACAAGTCCTAAAAACGATGGGATTCCCAAGCTGAAAACAGTTTACAACCTGCCGAAGCGAGAGTCACATCAGAGTGAAAAAGAATGAGTTATAACATCTTCAAGGCAACAGCTCAGCTCAGCTCA
>JAGCSE010000276.1 GCA_017964325.1 Victivallales bacterium
CATGGCGTAGGGATTCTTGCTCTCAAAGGCCTGTGGCACCCCAAGTTTCAGGGAATCATCCACATAGACCTCTTTATACTTGTCCCACAGATGGTCTTTGACGGCATCCGGCTTCATCGTCTCCCAACCGAAAGAATTCTCGAAAACCGCCGCGAACGACTGCAACGCCGACGGCCCTTCCTGCATCATTTCGGAAATGTACTTCGGGTTCAGGATGGACGAATGGGCCTCCACCATGATGGCTTCGGAGACTTCCTGTATCTTGGCGCGGCCAGGCGTGCGCAAGTCATTGAAATAAGCGGACGGATCCTTTCCCGTGACGTTTTTCACGGCCAGATTGATGCCGCCTGTGAACTCATAGACGTGGTCCAATGATAGCGGCCCCCAGCTGTTGGAGGATCGCGACTGCACGACGGCATCCGTGTTCTGCAAAGCCGCCCGGAAGAGGCCCTGCACATTTTCATTCCAGTGGTTGTCCGAATAAATAGTGTTCATGTTGTGGATGTACGTTTCCGCGATGGCGGCCGTGTCCTCCCAGTTGCCGCTGGCCTGTACCATGCCCTGGATGCCCGTGCCGTAGCCGCCGTTCGCGCCGCCGAAGATTCGTGCATTTTGGTACTCCTTCGCCTGCGCAGGAGACAAACCCGCTTCCACCAAGGCTTTGGCGACAAGCAGCGAACCTTCGCGGACGAAATTCTCCTCCTCCTCCGCTTCGGCGGCCAACTGCACCGCCTTGTCAATCAATTTCATGCGGCTGGAGGCGATGCCGCGGAACTGTCCAGACGTCTGGACGACCACGTCGATTCGCGGCCGTTTCAATTTGTCCGATGGAATCAAACGGACATCCTGCACACGCTTGCGGCTGTCCCATATCGGTTCGCATCCAAGTAGATAGAAGATTTCACCGATATTGACACCCTGCGTGCGGATGAATTCGCCGCCCCACAACGTGAAGGCGACTTTGCGCGGATATTTCCCTTCGCTCTTCAGCTTGGCGTCGATCAATGCTTGAGCAAGCTTCTGTCCGACGGCGAAGCTTTCAGGCGTCGGCGTCCGTTCAGGATCGATGCCGTACAGATTCTTGCCCGTCGGAACCGTGGAAGGATTGCCGACGGGATCGCCGCCAGAAGTCGGCGGAAGATATCCGCCATTGAAGGCATTGACCATGGCGTCCAGTTCCATCTCCGTGGATTTCAGCAAGTTGGAACGTGTGTTCGTGATTTCCTCTTCAAGCGTCGGCTTAGGCGGAGGGACAGGACGGTTGCCGCGCGGGCTGCCCATGGCGCCACCGTCTTTTTTCATGGCTTCCATCATCATCGGCGGAATATCCTTTCCATCGGCGAACTTGCCGGTCTCCATCATCTTCTTCATCTCATCCAGGCTGGCACTCATGCCCATGGGCGGACGCTTCGCCTCCGCCGCCTTGTCCGCCACAAGTTTTGGCAACGGCTTGACGGATTTTGGATCGGCCAGCACTTTTGCGACATGTTCGCGGGCGGGCTTCAAGTAGTTCTTTTCGTAGAATATAGCGTCGTCACGCTTTTCGGATGTGACTTTTCCAGCCTCTTCATCCAGACGGAACAACCTGTCCGCCACGACATCGACCATCATCAGCGTCGTCATTTCCGTGGCCTCCGCTTCCGAATACGGACGGCCGATGACATAGACGCCGCGTGTCACTTTGGTGTTTTCCACTTCATGCACGTATGTATGGAGCTTTGTGAAGTCATCCTGCGTCATCTTGCCGTTTTTGAAATCCTCCGAAAGCGAGAGGTCGTTATCGTAATGTTCGCGTCTGGCGATTTCCACAATGGCCTTCGCATATTCAGCCTTGAGCATGGCGTCTTCAACACTTTCATAGTTGTGGAGCTTTTCGTCGAGTTCCGCCATGGGGCCATGGAGGTCGGAAAGCATGAACGGTGGCGTCAGATGAGAAATCATCGTGGCGTATGAACGGCGTTTCGCGATGACGGCTTCGCCGATGTTGTCAATCGTGTAGAGATAGAAATGCGGCATGTCTCCGACGAGAATATCTGGCCAGTCGTAGTCCGACAGGGCGATTTGCTTCCATGGCGTGAACTCCAAGCTGCCATGCGTGCCAAAGTGCATGATGGCGTTGGCGTTGAAGCCGTAGCGAAGCCAGAGATACGTTGCGATATATGAATGCGGCGGCGCCATTTTCACGCCATGGATGACCTTTGATTCATCGTCGCCTTCTCCAGCTGCCGTCTGCGGAATCAAGACAATGTTGCCGAAGCGGATGTGGCCGAGCTTCATCTCCGGCGGGAAGTCGCCGTAGCGTTCTACGACTTCACCGAAGAGCTTGCCCGGCAACGCCTTCTGAACCCATTGTCGGTATTCCGCGTTCGTGATTTTGACAGTGGTCGCTTTCGCAAGAAATGCCTCTTCAGCGCCTTTGGCGTAGTCGTTATAGACCGCGCCGTTGGCCTGGATGATCTCCGCGAGTTTTTCAGGCGTTTCCGGAAGTTCGCCTGTGTCATAGCCTTCCGACTTCAGTTTCCGCAATGTCGCAAGCAACGACGGGGCGACTTCCAGCCCGCCCGCCACCAACGCATTCATGCCCGGCCCCTTGTAATAGACGATGCCGATTTTCTTCTCTGAATTTGGCATCTGCTTCAGCTTGAGAAACTTGGAAACCAAGGAGGCGAAACGGTCCAGACGGGCGGGAATCATCCTGTGCACCATCAGGCCGCGCTTGTCGGGAAAGAGCGCGGAGAGGGTGAACGGAATGATTCCGCCGTCCAGTTCAGGCATGGTGACGGACTGTGAGAGCATGCCGCCCGTCATGCCCCGCTGGTCTTCCAGATAGGCCTCGTATTTTTCGTTGACTTTGATTGGGCAGACCAATGGGATGTTCAATTCTTGCAATGATTTCAGCGTGGCATCCGGATCGCCGGACATCATGCCGAGCCGCCCATGCGGCTGGTAGATGATCATGGAAGGCTTGATCTCCTCCGCAAGCTTGAGCAGACCACCTGTGCCGCTCTTGGCCACAACGCTGATGTTCTTCTTTTCCAAGGCCATAATGAGTTCTTCGTGGCCGTCCGCACCGTTGATGCTGGCCAGCAGTACAACAGGATATGAGGCGTTGTATTCAGGCCGTTTTGTGTAGAACTCCATGTATTCCTTATAGTTCGCAAAACGGTTTTCCTCTTTCACGTGGAAAAACGGCTTGTCCTCACGTGGAAGCGGCGGTTCGGGCTTCGGAGCGAAAATCCGCTTCCCATGGACTTCATAGCGGATGTAGTCAATCATGCGACGGAAATTCTCCTTGCCGCCACCAAGATAGAGGCGTAGCTGGTCGAGTTCGGCTTCCGTGAACGTGCCGATTCGCGTCTCCTGCTTGGTGGAGGCCGTCACATAGACAGGCGTTTTCAAATTATCCAAAATTTTCTTCTGTTCATCTGTGAAATTCAGCCCCATACCGAAGAAAATGACGGCGTCAAAGTTTTTCAACTCCTTGCCGCTCTTGTCGTTCCATGGCAGGATGGTGATATTGACGGCCTTGTTGAGCTCCTGATCCAATAACGGCGACAGGATGTATTCCGGATAATTGGCGAAGGCGATGTTCGTCGGTGCGCCATAGCGGTAGAGCGTGATTCCCGCCGCGCAGAAAAGCAATGCGATGGCGGTATATAGTTTGATTCTGTCTTTGGTGTTCATTGGTTGTTGTTTTCTGGAATATAGATGATTTCACCGTTTTCAAGTTCGTAGGCGATGCCGACGCGGCGGCCTTTGCCCGTGCCTTCCGTGTTGTCGGCGGCCTTGTATTTGGTGATTTTGTTTTCTTTCTTGATGATGATCTCCATATCGGGCTTTCCGGCGTTCTTGATATAGGAAACATCTTCAGCCGTAAGGAATTCCGTCATGCGGGTCTGAATGGCGAACGCGACCATCAGCGCCACGGCGAAAACCATGGCGACATCGAAAAGATTGACGAGGCTGCCCATGGGATCGACATCCTCCTGTTTGGAGGAAAGGGAGTAGCGTTTGCGGTAATTCATCTGGCGGCTTCCTTCTGATGTCGGTCCAGAACATATTGCAGACAGGCGATTTCATCCGCATAGTCATGTTTTCGGACGGAAAGGACGAGGATGCTGATGCCTGCGATGCAGCAGCCGAGCACGGTCGTCGCGAAGGCGATCTGCATGTTGTAGGCCATGGAGGCGATGTCGCCGGAAGCAAGTCCCGCCAACGCAGGGCCCATCGGGATGAGCGTGCCCATCAGGCCGAGCATCGGGCCGACTTTTGCAAGAAAGCGGGACCGTTCAAGTCGCCGTTCGTACAAGCCTTCCCATTCGGAGATGATTTTCTCGCATTCCAACTCGTCCCATTCCAGTTCTCCAAGCTTTCTCACCCGTTCACAGAAAAGACCGCTTTCCTGCTGGATATCAACAGGTTCGCCCCTGCGCAACGCTTCCATGATTTTTCGACGCTGTTTCCGTTCTTTAAGCAGGATGAAACTGTCCGCGAAGAAACCGCCCAGAGAAACCAAAGCGCAGGCCAGACCGATGAGCAGCAGCACTGTCACTGGCAGAAGCAGGCTTGAAGATATCCAATTAAGGATTTGCGTGATATTTGACATGGAGTTTTCCTTTGATGATTCTATACATGTAGATGACAACTGCGCTGAACAGCACGGGAATGAAGAGCCATAGAAGCGGCAGGAGACGCACGTCGTCGGCCGTGATCGGCGCCGCGACAAAACCAGCCGTGGCCGCGAGCGGGACGAACATCGCCAATAGAAGCAGGATCCATTCCATGGAGAACAGCTTCAGTATCAACGTGTCCTGCGGAATGGCGCGCCGCAACAGCTCTCCGATGAAGAGAACCATGACGGGAAGAGCGATGCACAACGCCAGCGTAATCCGTTGAAACGGAATATCCAGAAAATGGTTGAAACACCACATCTGCAAATATTGGACCGCCGACGGCACAAGCATGGACGGCAGGAACGCCGCGTATTTCCATTTTGCGGCATGGCTTCCTTCCGTATGGTTTTCCATTAATGAGAAGCCGAAGATGATGACCAGCAGCTCCTGGATGACGATAAGCACGCAACGGTTCTGCAGGTATTCCACAGACTCGAAGGCCGACAGCATTTCGGCCATGCTGGTCTCCGTCAGCTGCCGTTGCGAAAGCGGCGGAACCGTCACCACAAGCAAGGCCAGAAACAACGTCCATTTCCGTGGAAGGAGCGCCATTCTGGCCACGCTCTGGAAGGCCGCGGCAGCAAGAATGATAGCGATGAATAATTGCATACGCTATGCTGCAGTGACTACTGTTCCTTATACTTCGGATCGAAATTCTTCGTCGTCTTGTCGAAATGGCCGATCCGAAGATTACTGTCGCCGCCGACGAAATTACGTGCTTCGCAATGTCCATCCGACCAGGCGAGATTTGCCTTGTCGTCATGACGGAAATGGACAGTGCCGTCCTTCCGCATCATGCCGACGCCGTCGGGCACGAGCATGGCCGTGCCGCTGGGGTTGGCGGTATTGACGGACATGGCACAGTCGCCGAACATGACGATGGAAGACGGCTGGGGGATGGCTTCAGGAGACGTCCTGCCGTTGCTGATGCTCAAATCCGTCTCGCTGATAGCGGAACTGTAGGTCAGTCTGTTGTAGCCGATTCCGCCGGGGCCAGTAGCTGCAGTCTTGCTGCTGCCGATGTAGGGTTCCCACAGGGGGCACAAAAGGGCGACGTCGCTGATGTATGCGTGGATGAAACCACCGGATGTAAGATCATATGCGAAACTGCCGTGGCTTCCTGTTCTGGCTCCGTAGAACCATTGGTTGTTGTAGGAAATCGGGCAGAGATATTTATAGTCATTGGCGTACATGATATTGCCGAGCGCAAACTGCCGCAGGTTGCTCGTGCAGGAGACCTGCCGGGCCTTGCCTCGTGCCTTGCCGAGGGCGGGAAGAAGCATGGCCGCCAAAATGGCGATGATGGCGATGACGACAAGCAGTTCGATAAGGGTGAACGTGCGTCGTCCGCGAAGGCCATGATTTTCCGCTGAAGCGTTTTGGGAATTGATGTCTGAAACGATGGATTTCTGGTTGTTCATTTCTGCTGCTCCAAGGCTTTGATAGACTGCTTTGAAGTCCGGTAACTCTTTCAATCATAAAATTATCGGACTTTCTGAAATGTTCTGGGTCTGGTGTAGTGTCCGGTCAATACTCCCATGCAAAAATGTCGCATGAAAGGATTTACCGGGCACTACACCGGCTGGAAACACTAAGTTGTCGTCTAATGTAGCTTTATTTGTTTTTTCCTAAATCCTGTTGATCTTATATGATTAGAACGCAATGCTCAGAAGCTGAGGGTGAGATTCAATCCCCAGCAGACGTTGAAGGCGTTGTTGTTCTCGTC